>JBDRSD010000098.1:0-3375 GCA_043825215.1 Nanobdellota archaeon | reverse complement strand
ATATTTTGCGACGATCTCCCTTGCTTTTCTGCTTCTGATTATCTTGTATTCACCGCAGTTCGGGCAGTCGAAGACAACTGCTCCCCTGTCATTTGCGATGTTCTTTTTCAGTGCTAAGCATTCCTGTATTGCCATACTCTGTAGGATAAGGGGTTCATTTAAAAAGCTTGCGCTTCGCCCGTGTGAGGGACGGGAGTTGTACGAGAAGGAGCGGTGGGGGGGGGTTTTCGTGTTTTTCTTTAGACAGGCCAAGCTTTGCTTGGCGCATTTTTTCGCCTTTGGCGAAAACTGTCATTGAGGAGGTCCGTGCATAAGCACGGATCTTATTGCCCAGCAAGGGGCAATGTCTAATGAAAAAGAAAGAAATCGAAATACAACTTTTTCTCGTTTTCTGCCTCTTTTGTTTCTTCATTCACTAAGAATAATTACATAAGAAATTGGGATGTGATCAAGTATCTTCCTTTCGGTCTATGGGGAACATGAGTACGTAATGCAATTGCCCTTCTGTTGCCTTGTCGAACCGTTCCTTGAGCCTTGTTATGTTGAGTTTGAATGCGGAGCTGAGGAGGAAGTAGCCTGTCGTTATGAGGGTCTGGTCTTCTGTCCATTCGTGCTCAAGACGGCCTAGTTCTGTCTCTGCCTGCCGGTAGGCGTTATGGCGAATCCCTGATGGTGTCTTGTGCTGGAATATCTGCTTGTTCTGGAAGGCAGGGACGATGGAATCAAGGGTGATGATGTCATTCGGGTCTCCTCCTTCGACGGTGAAATGCACGCCAAGAGGATCTTTGAGCTTGTGTTCGCTGGTGAAGTAGTCTGAGAATATCCTTTTTTCCTTCTCGACGTCGACGCCGAGTATGGGTGCGAGGAACTGGTAGGAGATGACGCCGAGGATGTATTCCTGCCGCAGCTCTTCTTCAGGGATTTTCGGCAGGCGGAAATTGATGTCCTGCAGGAATTTCACAAGATCTGTGTCGACCCGTTCATGCCCGCTGTGCGAGAATATGGAGCGGGTATAGAGGAGTTCAGTCACTTCCTCAAGTGCTGCAGATATCATCGGCACTTGTTCCAAGGAGGCATAGTAGTGGATCATGGGTTGTTGGAATCGTTTTCTATTTAAAAAACATTTCGAAGCCCCCTATATAAAGCACTCCAGAAGAAGCAAAAACTATTAATATCTGTGTTCTGGGTGATTGTTGTGGTGATACACCTGAAGACATTTTCCGAGCAATTTGTGAAAATCGCTGAGCCGATGCAAAAGATAAGAGCGCTGCTCAAGCAGTGGCATGACTTGGCCCAGGAAATGAATGAAACACCAGGCGGGAAGAGGTATGCCCAACAGTCAGGGCGATATTATGCGATCATCATCGCATTCCTCGATGAGGCAACTGCTCAATTCAACAGTCATATGAATCTTTATCAAAAAGACCCTGCTGCTGCTACTAACAGTGAAATCGGGATCATGAAGAGCATTGTCGAAAAGGTAATTGAGATGAACAAGGATATTAATTTATGGAGCAGGTTCACCAGAGATATGAGCAGCCAAATTGATCAGTATACTGTTGAAAGGACTGCGGATTGTTTTTATAAGATCAAGATTGAAGTGGATTCTCTATTTGTCACTGTGTTGGAACTGGGCGGTTTGCCTGGGACCGCTCTTGTTCAGGCTGTCGATGATGTGAGGAAAAGAATCGTGCAACACAATCAAGAGATGATGCAAAACAAGAACCAACCAGCGCCTCAATAGACTTTACGCATGGTTGCAATGAAAGCATGGTAATAGGCCTACTTTTCCAGGGCAGCCTTGACAAGCCCTAAGAACAATGGTGCTGGCTTGAGAAGTGTTGACTTGAGTTCTGGGTGTGCTTGTGTTCCGACAAAGTACGGGTGGTTCTTCTTCTCGATGAATTCGACAAGCCTCCTGTCTGGGCTCATGCCTGAGAAGACAAGATCATGTATTTCAAGTTGTTTGTGAAAAGTAGGGTTGACTTCGTAGCGGTGCCTATGCCGCTCTGATGCAGTATCGCTCTTGTAGAGTTCATGGACGAGTGTTCCTTTCTTAAGGATTGCCGGGTACGCGCCAAGGCGCATGGTCCCTCCCTTTTTGGTGACCTCTTTTTGTTCTGGGAGGATGTCGATGACAGGATAGGGAGTGTCTGGCGCGTTTTCTGTCGTATTTGCACCCTCAAGTTTGCAGACATGCCGTGCGTGTTCGATGACTGCCATTTGCAGGCCGTAGCAGAGGCCAAGAAATGGGATGCTATTCTCCCTGCAGTGTCTTATCGCGTTGATCTTGCCTTCAACCCCGCGCTCGCCAAAGCCTCCGGGAACGATCACGCCGTCGACATTTACGAGTTTCTCTCCGACTTTTTTCTCGTCGGTCGTCTCGACCCATTTGATTTTTACCTTCGTGCCATGATGGGCTCCTGCGTGCATGAGCGCTTCGTTCACGCTTGCGTAGGAGTCGTTGAGTTTTGTGTATTTGCCAGCCATTGCGATCGTGAGTGTCTTGTCTGCGTTTTCGTATTCCTCGATGAGCCGTTTCCATTCTGCGAGTTTGGCCAGGTTCCGGTTGAGTTTGAAGTGTTCTGCGATGATCCTTCCCACTCCCTCTTTCTCGAACATGAGCGGGATCTTGTAGACATTGTCCGTGTCAACGCCAGATATCACGTTCTTTTTGCCAATGCTCGCGAATAGTGCAATCTTGGTCTTGATGGTGTCATCTATGGGTTCAGAGCATCTGCCGATGATCATGTCTGGCTGGATGCCGAGGCTTCTGAGGAGCCCGACGCTCTGCTGGGTTGGTTTTGATTTCTGCTCTTGGGTGCCGTAGGGGATGGGAATGTAGGTCAAGTGCACGTAGAAGATGTTGTCTGATCCGATGTCTTCTTCGAGCTGGCGAACAGCCTCGATGTAGAGCTGGTTTTCCATGTCGCCGACGGTTCCCCCTATCTCAATGAGGAGGATGTCTGCTTTCTCGTCTTCCCCTATTTTCAGGAACCATTGCTTGATGAGGTCTGTCACATGGGGTATGAGTTGCACGGTCTTTCCCAGGTAGTCTCCTCTGCGTTCTTTTTCGCGGACGCGCTCGAACACCTTTCCCATGGTAAGGTTCCATTCGAACTTGCAGTGGATGTTTAAGAAGCGCTCGTAATGGCCAAAGTCCATGTCGACTTCGCCCCCGTCTTCAAGGACGAAGACCTCTCCGTGCTCGATCGGGTTCATGGTTCCAGGGTCGACATTCAAGTAGCCGTCGCACTTGATGGGCACGATCTTGTACTTGTCGCCTAAGAGAAATCCTGTTGATGCGGCTGCGATTCCTTTCCCTAAGCCTGAGAGAACCCCGCCTGTGAACACGATTATTTTTGGGGGCATGGT
>JBDRSD010000097.1:0-9141 GCA_043825215.1 Nanobdellota archaeon | reverse complement strand
CCAGAGCGACAGCGCAAACACGACAAACACCATCAACTTCAACGTGTCAGACAACGTCACACCACAGATAAGAACATCCGGACCGTCTGGAGCGCAGACGACAACCGCGACTTCGCTTGATGTGACTGTCTACGCCACGACAGATGAAGAAGCAGTCTGCAAGTACAGCGCAACCAACCAGAGCTATGCTGCAATGACTACCAGTTTCACTGCAAGCAGCGGCGGAAAGACGCACACGGCAACGCAGAGTTACACGGCAGATGACACCTCAGAAGTATGGTACGTGCTCTGCAACGACACTGCAGCAAACGTGATGAACGCGACAAACGCGGCGATGATCGAATACAGCGTTGATGTCGGCACAGCCAGCAGCGGTGGCGGCGGCGGTGGAGGCGGTGCAAGTCCGCTCCTCTACAAGGTAGCACAACAGCAAGCATCGTACTCGCATGTCTACGCAAGCATCCCTGCAGAGGGGAAGGTGAAGGTGACGATCGACAAGGTGAACATCATCATCACCGGAGTCGAATTCCAGACCAAGGTAGACCTCAAGGATGTGACAGTCAAGGTCGAAAGCCTCACCGGAAAGCCCGCCGTCACGACGGCAATCGAAGGCAGCACGGCATACAAGTACATCAGGATCACCAACCAGAACGCAGAAAATGACCAGATCAAGGACGTCAAGGTCAAGTTCCGCGTGGAAAAGGCATGGCTGGCCTCAAACAACATCAACAAGAAGGACATCCGCCTCTTCAGATGGACTGATGCCTGGAACGAGCTTTCCACGCGCGTGCTCTCAGAAGATGAGACCAATGTACTCTACACTGCTGACACACCTGGCTTTAGCTACTTCATGGTCGCAAAGACGACCGGAGCGGCAACTGTTGAAACGCCACCTCCTGCAGAGGCACCGCCTGTCGAAGAAGCTCCTCCTGTCGAGGAAGCGCCTCCAGCGCCTCCGGAAGAGAAAGAACCGGAAGTGACCCCTGAACCTGAGGAGAAGAAGACTGACTGGGCCGCAATCATCTTTGTGGTAGTCATCCTTGTGGGACTGCTCGCGCTCATCATCTTCCTCGTCAGGAGAGGAAAGCGCGGGGAAGAGCACATCATTGCTCCTGAACTTCCTGACCTGCCACAGGAACCTCTCGGACCTCCGCCGGAGTAAATAAAATTTTTTTTTCTTCTTTTTCGTATCCTGATTGTGACAAATTGTCGTCTATAATGGTGCTTAATTATTGTTAAACAATGGCTTTTCAAGATAGAAAAATATATAAAGCAGGCAAACATCCTAATTGTCACACACTAGGGGGTGCATATATGAAAAAAGCAAGCACACTATTATTTTTACTGTTGATAAGCATTGGTTTCGCTGCTGCTTCTGAACTCCCCACTGTTGTCACAGGACATGTCTATGCTGAAGACGGATACACTCCCCTTCCGGGTATGGATGTCTCAGTTACCTGTAATGCAGTGGAGAAAACAAACACAACGAACAGCCAAGGACAATACACTGTGGAATTCAATGTGACTGAGGATTGCGACATCGGCGACCTCGTCGAAGTCTGCGTGAACGAAGACGTCTGCGAATCAGACTATGTCACGGAAACACCATTCTGGAAGAACATCGTCTACATCAACCTGCAGATTCCCGAATTCGGGATTGTCGCGGCAACAGTCGCACTCGCAGGAGCTGTTGCAGGATTCTTCCTGTTAAGAAAAAAGAAGTGAGGAGGTAAAAAAATGAACAAACTAATACTCGGATTGGCATTACTCGTCCTCATGGGCATGATGACAAACGTCGCATCAGCAATCGATCTTGAGGAGATGTGCGAAGGCGCACCAACTGTTGTCGTCGGAAAAGTCTACTCAGGAAACGACATCAACTCACCGCCAGTGCCTGACGTCATGGTCGATGTGACCTGCATGGGCAATGTCGAATCAGACGTGACAAATGACATCGGACGCTACATGGTCGTCTTTGATGGCGGCGAATGCGCACTCTATGAAAATGTCAGCGCATGCGTCGGAGACATCTGCGGATACGGAATCGTCGAAACCTGCCTTGAACCAAACCAATTGCTCATCCTTGGCGTTGACATCTTCAACGTGCCTGAATTCGGCATCGTTGCAGCATCAGTCGCACTCGCAGGAGCAGTCGCAGGATTTGTCTTCCTCAGACGAAAACACTAAAATTTTTTTATTCTTCTTCTTTTTATTATTATATGATACTTAAGATATATGTAATCTTGTATATGCACGTCACCAACGGCGCATAACTATTCATTCACACTATTTGCGTCATCCACAAACCTTTATAAATTCCATGCCCTTTATCATGTCTATGCGCTTTACTCGAATCACCATCATCAAGGAACGCGTCCCAGAGAGAAATATCAATGACGAATTGCAATGGTTCGGAGCATCACTCGGGCTTTTTTCTCTTCGAGATAAAGATAAGAGCTGCTTTAGGATATTCATCATTCTCCTCAAGAGCCTTAAAACCCAAAAAGCACTCACTTCTGACGAACTTGCCTCTGCAACCAACCTGTCCCGCGGAACAGTGATCTTCCACTTAAACAAGCTCATGGAAGCAGGAATCGTCACCCAAGAACGCAGCAAATACGCGCTCAACGTGGAAAACCTCAAAGAACTCGTCGACCTCACCGAAGACAATATCAAGAAAACACTCGACAACCTACGGGTCGTTGCAGAAGATATTGACAAGCGCTTAAGGCTCTGATTTCTTCAATTCCCGCAAGATATGCTCGCAATACCCCTTCATCGAATCAAGATACGTCTCGACAGGATCTTTATCATTCTTGATGAGAACTGACTTTATCGTATCATGTCCTCTTGCATCATGCTCGATATTCTGGAAATGTACCGTGTCAAAGACATCAATCTCCTTCTTCTCCAATAAAAGAATCCGCTTATGGATGAGCTCAATTGCAAGGCGCACCATCTCCTTATCACTCTCAGTGAAGTCCTGGGAGAGCGCAGAGAATTTATTATACCACTCCTTATCAATACGAATCTTCTCTCGCAATTCCTTTGAACCGCCGTGCTTGTCAGAATAGACACGGCCGATGACGAAATTAATCGCCTTTGCCTTATCCTCAATCGACTGGATGATGGTCTTGACACTCTCTGGCTTTGGGACAGCATGATGGACAGCATGTGTGGGCTGATGAGCCATCTCATGACGGACCTCCTGCAAGACCGCCCTTCGCTCAAACCTCACTTCCCTCCCGACATAGATATAGAACAGGATGACACCTGCAAAGACATAACAGACAAACAGGTTCAGGAAGGTTATGACGTTCAAGTCCATCTGGCCAATGGTCGACGTCTTAAAGCTCGCCGCAAACAGGTAAAAGATGATGACAAGGATAATCGGCAGGATCCAGACGAGGAAACGCTTATGCGCCAATTCATAGAGGAGCGCGTAATTGATGACCAGGTAACCTACCGTCGGAAGCAGGCCAAGAGTCACGTTCAACACATCAGAATCATTTGCCAAGGACAGAAAGAGGATGAACACGAGAAGGATTATGGCAAACACGCCAATCAGGACATGAAAGTCCTCCCTCGGATTCACCTCTTTTTCCATGCACCTATCAGAACCTATTTCATTTATAAAGTTTGCGCACGAAAAAAACAACCAGTCCCCCTACCACTTCATCCCGAACTCCCACGTCACTATCGTCCTCAAATGTCATCACTTTTTTAAAGCCAGTCCGGCTTCCCTCCTTCTATGAAAGCAATCGACATCATCCTGGGGCTTGTCATCGTCGGGCTTATCGTCGTCCTTGTTGTTGCGGTCTCGACGCGAGTTCCCGAGCCTTTCACAGAGCTCTACTTCGAGAACCACACGAGCCTTCCCAGCTATTCCTCAGACGATGATTTCATCTTCACGATCAACAACCTCGAGAACCAGGACATGACCTATGACGTCCTCGTGCGGGCAGAAAGCGACACCCAGAACCTGACCATCAACGCGTTTTCTATAGACATACCCTCTGGCCAGAAGAAGATGTTTCGTACGCACTATACGTTGCCTGAAGACTTCAGCACAGGACGAATCATCGTCGAACTCCTCAACAAAGAACAGAGTATCCACTTCTGGACAACCTATGCTTGGCGTGTCGCAACCTACTTTGGCAAGGAAGTCGATGCCTCCTGCGTGCCAGAAATCCCAGGAGGAAACATCACACTCAAACTCAACGCCACAGACGGGGAAAACATCATCATACTCAACAATGGCATTCCACTCTACAACCTCACCCTCTCAAAACCAAAGACACTTCACTTCAATGCCACAGGAAGCCTGGACATCTGGTTCACGAACGATTATTACAACGAGACTGAAGGCGTGGACAGAAACCTCTTCCTCCGCTACCTCAAGGTCGGAGATGTCTATTACGAAAAACTCCTCGTCGACGAAGGAAGTGGCATCAATGCATTCGACTGCCAACGAACCAGGGACGGGGCAAGCCTCTATTCCAACGGGGCATTGCGAGTCATATTGACTGCTCCCTGACTTCAAGGACATTCTTGCCAACACCCATGCCATCATATTCCCGTACATGCAAGAGGATATACCGAAAACCAGGCGATTCTCGAGAAAGGGAATCACCAACCGTCTCACTCCAGCCATCCTGATCAGGAGGAAAATCATCATACTCATGCAAATACGCTGGAGGATAAATCCGTCTTGTAGTCCTTTGAACATCAACAAGAGAAACCAGATCATCCCTCACCACATACAAGTCTATTGAGACCCGGGTGTGACCTGCAGCCTCACTGTCTTCCTCAACAAGCCTTTCCTGAAGAAAATATGCATCCACTTTCCTCACGATAACCGTCACGGGGATACGCTGATAATCTGTCTTCACCTGGGAAAGGAAAGGAAATTGCGCAACTGCAGTCTCAAGGTTCATGCAAAGCAGGATACCAAGCAGGATATAAAAACATTCTTATGTAAAACAGGAGTTTTTATCACTGGCCTGTCACAAAATTTATAAATGCGTTCTCGCTCGCCTTTTCCATGGCCAAGATTTCCGTCATCATCCCCTGCCTGAATGAAGAACAGACAGTCGGAAAAGTGGTAAAAGATTTCAAGCGAGAGCTTCCTTCTGCCGACATCATCGTCTACGACAATGGCTCTACTGATAAGACGGTGAAACTCGCAAAGAAAGCAGGAGCAATCGTTCGCACTTCCAATCGCAAGGGCAAGGGAAACGTCCTCAAACAGGCATTCGAAGAGATCAATTCAGACATCTTTATCACTGTCGACGGCGACGACACATACGATGCGAAGGAGGTGAAAAAGCTCATCAAGCCAGTCCTCAACCACGAAGCAGACATGGTGGTTGGCACCAGGATGTCCAACTTCAAAAAAGAAGAAAAACGCCTTCTGCACAATATCGGAAACAGAATCATCCTCTGGCAGATGCACTTCTGCTTTCCCTGCAGGATAACAGACATGCTGTCAGGATATAGGGTCATGACCCGCGACGTTGCCAAAAGCCTGAATCTGCTCTCATCCGGATTCACGATCGAGACAGAGATGACCATAAAGACCCTTGAGAACGGCTATACCATCAAGGAAATCCCAACCACATACAAAGAACGACCACCAGGATCAAAATCAAAGCTCAATAGCTTCTCAGATGGCTGGTTTATCTTAACCACTATCCTTTCCCTCTTCCGCGACTATCGGCCCATGCAGTTCTTCATCATCTTCTCCATCTTCACCTTCTCCATCTTCGTGGGATTCGCAATCAACGTGGCATTTGAGATCGTGCAATTGCACCGGGTGGTGCATTACCTGTCATTGATACTTGCCTGCGTCTTTCTCATGATCACGATCTTTCTCATCATGATGGGATTCATCGGGTCATCCATCCACGCATCCAAGAGAGAAGTGATGAATGCCCTCCAGACGATGAAACGCAGGATGGACAGAAACCTCTGAACATCACTAAGCTCTTATCATGTATCACAATCTTTTTAAGAGGTGACTTTCTTCTTCATTCTTATGGCAATACTCGTCACCGGCGGCGCAGGATTCATCGGATCACACCTCTGCGAGCGACTCCTGGAAGAACACAAGGAAATCGTCCTTGTCGACAATCTCAATGATTACTACGATCCAACCCTCAAGGAGAAAAACCTTGACATCCTCAAGGAAAAGGGCAAATACGCATTCTATAAGGTGGACATCACAGACTATGCAGCACTCTCTGCAGTCTTCCAGAAGCACACCATCACTGCAGTCATCCACCTTGCCGCCAGGGCAGGCGTTCGTGCATCACTGGAAGAGCCAGTCCTGTATTCCCAGGTCAACGTGCTCGGCACGATGAACCTCCTGGAATGCGCACGACAGGCAAAAGTTAAGACCTTCATCTTCGGCTCCAGCAGTTCAGTCTATGGCACGAACAAGAAAACTCCCTTTTCCGAAGACGATGCCTTAGAGAACATCATCTCTCCCTATGCCATGACCAAACGGATAGGAGAATTGCTCTGCAAGGAATACCACGATATTTACGGGCTCAACGTGACCTGCCTGCGCTTCTTCACTGTGTATGGGCCACGCGGACGGCCAGACATGGCACCACGCAAGTTCACAGAGGCAGTCCTCGCCGGAAGGCCAATAGACGTGTACGGCGACGGGACGATGAAGCGCGACTACACCTACGTCTCAGACATCGTCGCAGGCATCATCACAGCACTGCAGAGAAGCTATCCCTTCGCAATCATCAACCTCGGAGACAACACACCCCGGACCATACTCGAACTCATCACCGCAATAGAAAACGCGACAGGAAAGAAAGCCACTGTGAATCACCTACCAATACCCACAGGAGACGTGCCAGTCACCTATGCAGACATAACGAAGGCAGCACAGCTTCTCAACTACAAGCCAAAAATAAAAATAGAAGAAGGAATAAAAAAATTAGTGGCGTCGCCTTAACAGGAAGAACCCTGCGACAGCTCCAGCGAGTGCGATTGACCCTGCAATGAGCCCGAATTCAGGAATCTCATTCTCGCGGCATGCGCCATCCTCACAGCCAAGTTCACACGTCGTCGTAGTAAACCAGGGAATTTCCCCTCCACAATGGCCATCCTTGCAATAGAACTCGACAAGCCTATCATCATGGCACAGCATGCAGAAATCAGTGAACGAATAGTCGTGCGGATGCCCGAGAATATAAAAGGTCCCAGAAACTGTTCCTTGGGTGAAGAAATCAATCCCCCCATCAGTATCTGAGCACGTTGGCTCATCATGGCACAACTTATCATTGTCATCTGCCAATAGATCTGCTGCCTCAGGATACACTGCAGAGATTGCAGCAACATCCGAAACAGCACATGCTTCAACACTTGCATGCAATGGCTTAACCTGAAAAACCAACAACAATGCAAACAATGGAATTATCCAAAGCAACTTTTTCATAACAATCACCCTTTATTTTCAATCGGACAGTTTTCAACTTTATAATATTTTCTGTTAGGAATGTACATTCATGTTGAAACGCCAATTACAGCCGCGTTTATCTCTTCCTGAGGAAGAAGAACCCTGCGACAGCTCCAGCAAGAGCGATTGATGCTGCAACCAGGCCGAACTCGGGAATCTCATATTCCCAGCAAGCGCCATTCTCACAACCGAACTCGCAAGGAAAAGTCGTTGCCAAGGCAACCATGCCTGTATCAGTCTGCCTGCATGACCACTCATTCAGGTAATCTGCGCTTACAGCACAAACATCAAAGTGTTCATAAGGCACGTCATCAAAAAGGCCTGAGACAGAACCTGCAGTGAAAATATCATCCCCGCCATCAGTATCAGTGCACGTATTCTCAGCAAAGACACTGGAGATGGCGACCAAAACAACCAAGAGCAACCAAATCTTATTCATGTGTAAAACCCCCATAATAGCAGCGAAGAAATGAAACCCTGTTTATAAATTTTACTCTTATTCAGTCATAACGTTCAGAGAAGATGTGTTTTTCTGGAAAACCAGAATCGACAAGAGCATCTTTTGTCTCCAGGACCATCTTCCCCAGACCGCAGATATAGACCTGGGCTGTTTCTTTCATGAGAACGAACCTTTGCACCTTTGTCTGCACATACCCTGTCTCAGCACCCTCCTGCCTGGAAAAGGTGAAGAGCGGATGGAAATTCTTATGCTTCTTCAGGCCATCCCACTCCTTCCTGTACAGGATATCCTTCTCGGTCCGCATACCAAAGATGAGATGGATATCATTCTTCCACCCTTCCTCGAGCGCAAAATGGATCATGCTCCGGAAAGGGGCAACCCCTGATCCTGCAGCAAAGAACAAGATCGGGCCAGGAGCTTTCTTCAAGACGAATGTGCCCACAGGGCCGCGCAGGGCCAGTTCATCACCCTTTTTGAGATTGTGCAAGAAATTCGAGGCAGGACCGCCTTTCACACGGGTCACGCAGAGGTCAATTAGCCCCTTCAGGTGCGGGCTTGAGGCGATAGAATACGCGCGAAAAAGCTGTCTGCCGTCAATCACTATATCAGCAAAAAGGTACTGGCCAGGAAGAAACGAGAACTCTTCAGGAACCTGCAGGCGGATATTCTTCACCCGGTCATTCTCATCCCACACCCTTTCGACCTTTCCTGTGAACTTGCATTCCATGCTTTCAGTGCATTATGGTCACTTTAAAAAGATTTGCAAAAGATTTAAAAACAACCAATGCTTCATCCTTTCTGGGCATGAGACGACAATTATTGTTCTTCTTGGCATTCCTTGTTCTTACGAGCTCTGCTAGCGCATGCCCATCCTGGTATGCTGAATGCCTGACCTGGGGAAACCTGGACAGCATGACTGCACACCAGGCAAGAAACTGGACTGTTGTCAACCGCAGCAACTGCACAGACCATGCCACCTTCACCTTTGACTCTTCTGATAAGAAATGGTACACGCTTCTTATCAATTACCTGGACAATAACATGTCAAAAAACAGCTTCCAGGTCTTCATAGATAATGCCAGCGTGGGCACAGTCGATGACCTGGATGGCGCGTCAGCATTCCGCTCAGCCATGATCTACCTCGGCGGCAAGTACACTGGCAAGCACGCTGTGGAACTCGTGAGCACAGAGAAGATGGCCTGCG
>JBDRSD010000096.1:0-10613 GCA_043825215.1 Nanobdellota archaeon | reverse complement strand
CAGGTTGATTCTCTCCTGCGTATCCATGTACACATTGTAATCAGTGGATTTGATGAAATACACAGTCTCAAAGACCAGGCTAAAATCTGCAAATTGCGAGAAATGACACCTATCCAGGTCAGCAAACTTCTCCTTCTTAATGATCTCACCAATGACTTTCTTTGCTTGCTTGAGTTTTGCAACACTTGTCCCATACTCCACACCAATCTTGAAGACAACACGCCTTTTCTCCATTTTCTTGTAATTATTGATGCGCGTACTTGTGAGTTCTCTATTCGAGACAACCAACTCCTGACCTTGCAAAGTCTGGATCCTCGTCGTCTTCATGCCAATATCCTTGACAGTGCCCATATCTGTTCCAATGACTATGAAATCACCCTTCTTGAACGGCTTATCAAAAAATATCGTGAACGAACTGAAGAGATCCTCCAGGATATTCTGGAGTGCAAAAGCGATTGCGATGCCACCCACGCCAATACCTGCGATAAGCGGAGTTATGTTCACACCAAAATTAATCAGGACAAAAAGGAATGCAATAACCCACATGATGACCTTAATGATCTTGCCCATGACAACAACCATGGCTGACCCCTCATCTGCAGCATCCTTCTCCTTCACCCTCTCCTGGATGATATGATCCGTGATCTTCCCAAGGCCCCTGATAACATAAAATACGATCTGGACAATCAAGAGGATGTACATGATCCTGTCTAAAAGAGTCGGAAAGACAAGGCCTCGAGTAGCAATAAAAAATGAAAGATACACGAAGAACGGCCACTTGACCTGATCGATAAAATCGAACGCCCAGTCGTCATAATTCGTCTTCGTTCGTTTCGCCGCCTTCTTCAAGATCAAAAGCACATACATCTTGAAAATCTTCATGATGAGGACAAGGATCGCAAAAAGCAGGAATGCATTCACATAATTATGCAGGGAGTTTCCAAAGTACTCAAGAGCAAGAGATGCATCATACCGAGTTACATTAATTCCCAACATATTCAATATATCAATCATACCCCAACGAACCGATTTAATCAGGGGTCATATAAAAAGATTATGGTTCCTCAAAAAAAACCAAAAAATACGGTTATAAACGCTCTGGAACGAGAATTCGGCAGTTTAGAACGATTGCGAGATGTATTTTTCTGTAGAATGGTATATATAAAACCCCCACACATCTCAAGCGCATGAAAACATTCAACGTCAAAGGCATGCACTGCACAAGTTGCGAAATGCTCATCACCGATGCTCTGCAAGAAGCAGGAGCAGAAAAAGTCATTGCAGACCACAAGAAAGGAATCGTCAAAGTAGCAGGAAGCCTGCCTGATTCCAAAGTCACGGCAGTTATAAAAAATGAAGGATATACGGTAGTATAAATGCAAACAAAAATATATGTTCCGGATATTACGTGCGAATCCTGTGTAAAACTCATCGACAAGAAATTCAAGGGAGTGCATGGAATAAACCACGCAAAATTCACAGAAGAAGATGTCACTATTGAACACGATGAACAGGTGAAACCAGACCAGCTCGTCTCAGCGGTAAAGATCTTGGGCTTTCGTGCATCACTTGATCCCTTTGAGAGGAAGACATTCAAGGAAAGACGACGAGAGTTCAGGGAAAACCGAGAAAAGTATGGTGTGGAAAGGAAAGCAATGCAATATTCGATCCTTGCGATAGGCATCCTTTTTGTCCTTGAAGCACTCGCATACGTCGGCATATTTCGAAACATTCCTGATTTTCTCCCCAAATATGGTTGGTGGATCTTCTACCTCACCATAAGCGTCGTTGCAATAGGCATTGCCATGTGGCATATTCTCTCCTACAAAGCAAAGATCACCTGTATGGTGGGGATGATGATCGGCATGACGATTGGCATGCAGGCAGGCATGATGATCGGTGCAATCATGGGAGCCACAAATGGATTCTTCATCGGATCAATGAGCGGGATGCTCATCGGAGTTGTCGTCGGAGCGCTCATGGGCAAATGCTGCGGGGTCATGGGAATCATGGAAGGCATGATGGCAGGACTCATGGGAGGAACAATGGGACCCATGATAAGTGTCATGATGTTCAATGACCACCTGCTCATCTTCATGCCATTCTACATGGCAATCAACCTACTCATCATTGTCGGACTCTCCTACATGTTTGTCCAAGAGGTCGCTGATGGGAAGGAAATAAAAAGAAACCCGCAGAATTTCCCCGGATTCATCGCAGCACTCATCATAGCAACAACAATACTCATCGCACTTATGACATACGGACCACGATCGGTCCTGTTCGGAGGATAAAAAAATGAAACTTGGAAGAAACATATTAATGTTTGCAGCAGCAGCAATCATCATCTTTGTGGTTGCAATGGTCCCGAAAGGATTTGCGACAAACTCTGCAACGGGAAATATTATTGCACCTAGCAATGGCCCCACAGGAGATGTGCAAGAAGCAACACTCACATACGAAAACTATGGATACGTCGTTACCCCAAGCTCACTTAAAGCAGGAATCCCTGTAAAAATGACTGTCGATCTTGGCAGCGTCGGTGGTTGCATGCGAGACGTTGTCATCCCCGCATTTGGCGTTAGAAAATACGTCAGTGCTGAAGACAATGTCATCACATTCACACCAGACAAGACAGGAGAGATCCGCATGAGCTGCTCTATGGGCATGGGACAGGGAAAGTTCACTGTAACTGAACAAAACAACAAGGGATCCGAACCCAGCCAACTGCCAACTGGAGCAGCACCCTCGCAGCAACAAAAAACAGGAACATTTTCAGAAGTGAGTGATGCTGACCAAAACCTTCCCTCTGGTGGATCCTGCGGGGCAGGAGGCGGTGGTTGCGGTTGTGGAGGAAGATAACCCCCTGTGACTTCCAATGAAACAGACAAACCTCGCAATCACCGGCATGCACTGCGCATCTTGCGCAACACTCATCAACAGAAGCCTCACTAAACTGCCAGGCGTCAAAGAAGCGAATGTCAATTATTCCACAGCCAAAGCGAGCGTTGAATACGACGAGAAAGTAGTCGACGAGACACTCCTCATCGAGGCTGTGAAAAAGAGAGGATATGGCGCGATCATCGCAAACGACGAGGACTTCTCTCAACACGAAAAACGCCAGCAAGCATACATCACACAACTCAGACGCCTGCTCGTCTTCTCAAGCATCTTTGCAATCCCCGCATTTATCATTGGCATGGTATTCATGTGGATACATATCGACATCCCCTACAAGCAATACTTCCTCTTCCTCCTCGCAACACCTGTGCAATTCTATGCAGGACGTCAATTCTACACGAGCGCGTGGATCTCCCTCAAGAACAAAACAGCAAACATGGATACCTTGATCGCCATCGGCACGAGCGCAGCATACTTCTACAGTGTCTACCTCGTATTCTTCGCAGGGCAGATGGAGCAATATTTCGAAATATCTGCAATCCTCATCACACTCGTCCTCCTCGGCAAATTCTTCGAAGAACGCGCAAAAGGAAAGACGAGCGAAGCCATCAAAAAACTCATGGGACTCTCGCCAAAAACAGCCATTGTCATAAGGAAAGGAATAGAAGAGAAAATACCTATTGAAGAAGTCGTGTTAGGCGATGTCATTATCGTGAAGCCGGGAGAGAAGATAGCGGTAGACGGCATAGTAGTCGTAGGAAATTCAAGCGTCGATGAAAGCATGCTCACAGGCGAAAGCCTCCCTGTCGAGAAGAAAAAAGACGATCAAATATTTGGTGCAACCATCAACAAGCACGGAAGCTTCACATTCAAAGCGACAAATGTCGGCAAAGACACAACACTCGCCCACATCATCAAGCTCATCCAGGACGCACAGGGAAAAAAAGCACCCATACAGAAATTCGCAGATGTGATATCTGCATACTTTGTCCCAATAGTCATCGGCATCTCCCTTCTCACTCTTGGGCTCTGGTATTTCGCATTCGGAAAGACCTTCTCCTTTGCCCTCATCGCCGCAGTCTCAGTGGTTGTCATTGCCTGCCCTTGTGCCCTCGGGCTTGCGACCCCAACAGCAATCATGGTCGGCACAGGAAAAGGAGCACGCAAAGGAATTTTGATTAAAGGAGGAGATGCACTTGAGACCGCGCATAAACTGAAATATATCATCTTTGACAAAACCGGAACAATTACCAATGGAAAACCAGAAGTGACTGAAGTCATCCCGTTCTCAGGCATTGAAAAAGAACTCTTAATTCTTGCAGCCTCAATCGAAAAACAAAGCGAACACCCACTCGCAGAGGCAATTGTCGAACATGCAAAGGACATGACACTGAAAAAAACCACGGGCTTTTCTGCAGTCCCAGGACACGGTGTGATCGCAAATATCTCAGGACACCAATACTCCTTTGGAAACATGAAACTCATGCAGCAGAAAAAGATCACGATAACAAATCTCCAGAAAGAAACGATACAAAAACTAGAAAGCGAGGGAAAGACAGTTATGCTTCTCGCAGAAAAAAAACTTCTTGGTATGATCGCTGTTGCCGACACCATCAAGGAAAGCTCAAAAGATGCGGTTTCCCAACTGAAAAAGATGGGACTTGACGTCTACATGATAACAGGCGATAACGAAAGGACAGCAAAGGCGATCGCTCTACAGGCAGGAATAACAAACATCTTTTCCGAAGTCCTTCCGCAAGACAAAGCCAACTATGTCAAACAACTGCAGGAAAAAGGAAGAGTCGCCATGGTCGGAGACGGCATTAACGACGCGCCAGCACTCGCTGCGGCCGACATCGGCATCGCCATGGGATCTGGAACAGATGTTGCCATGGAAACAGGAAACATCGTCCTCATGAGAAACGACCTTCTTGATGTGGCACGAGCAATCAAACTCTCCAAACAGACCATGGGAAAGATCAAGCAGAACCTCTTCTGGGCACTTGCCTACAATGTCGCGCTCATCCCGCTTGCAGCAGGAATCCTCTATCCCTTCACCGGATGGCTTCTCTCGCCTGTCCTTGCAGGGGCTGCAATGGCAGCATCAAGCGTGAGCGTTGTGACGAATTCTCTGCTGCTGAAGTATACGCGACTGTAACGTAGCATTTATAAATCCCCCAAGGATAATACACCTCCATGAACATCAAATACGTCGGATTCATCATCATCCTTGCAGGGCTTCTTGTTGGTATATTCACTGTTATGATGTACCTTCGCGAAGACAGACTCATCAACGAATTCGTCATGGAGCAAGGGACGTGCTACCTTGCAGACGGCACGTGTCTGCACGAGGATCGCAACTACCTACCATACATCTTCGGCCTCGTTGTCACTGTCGGACTTCTTACACTTGGGATTTATCTTCTGCTCCTTGATAAGACCCAACAAATGATCCAGGAGCAACACCGCGAAATCAGTTCAGCTCTGAAGGAAGCCAAGACACAGGAAAAACAAAAGGACGAATTCAAGGCATACCTCTCTGCATTCACTGACGACGAGCAGAAGGTGCTTCTCGCAATCAAAGAACAAGACGGCATCCAACAATCAACACTTCGCTACCGGACAGGCATGAGCAAGGCCAGCCTTTCCCTCATGCTCTCTGCATTTGAGAAGAAAGGAATCATCACAAAAAAAGAAGCAGGAAAGACAAACAAGATATTTCTGAGGAAGAAATTCTAGGAAGAAAAGATGCACAAAGACCTCACAAAACTCATCCATTATAACGACGACGCGATACTATCCAAAGCAATCATCAAGACAGACAAGAAAAACGTGACACTCTTCTGCATGGCAAAAGGAACAGAACTCTCAGAACACACGTCGACAAAAGAAGCCATGGTCCACGTGATTGAAGGCACCGGCACATTTATTCTGAAAGGCAAGAAGATTGCGATGAAACCAGGAATGATCATCCTCATGGACAAAAACGCGAAGCATTCTCTCAAAGCAGAGAAAAATCTCTCGTTCATCTTAACATTCAATATATAAAAGACTTGAAACTCTTAATCGTACAAATAAGCCAACTCATATCACAAACACGTCTTTTCCCACTCAACCATAGTTAAGAATCTTTATATATTATACTCGTGCCTTTTCCTTCGTGAAAGAGATAACTATAATCGGCAGGGGAGGCCAAGGCGGAAAGAGCGCGGCAGCAATCCTTGCAGAAGCAGCGCTTGAGATGGGTCATTATATCCAATCCTTTGCAGAATACGGCGCAGAACGACAAGGAGCACCAGTCTACTCCTACTGCAGGATCGATGACAAGGAAATCAGGATCCACTCCGGTGTAACAAACCCCGACATTGTCGCAGTAATCGATCCCTCACTCATCACACAACTTCCCATAACAGAAGGCCTGCCTGATGATGGAATACTCGTCCTCAACACACCATTATCACCACAAGAAATCCGAAAGAAGACAAACATCAACAAATACAAGATATTCACAGTCAACGCAACCCAGATCAGCATTGACTGCTTTGGAAAGCCAATTCCCAATACGCCAATGCTTGGTGCAATCGAGAAGGCATCTGGGCTTGTCACGCTCGATGAGCTCAAGAAGAAGATCACTGATAAATTCCTGCGAAAGATAGGAGAACAGGCAGTCAAGCAGAACATCACCGCGATCGAGCGCGCCTATAACGAGGTTACAGAAGGATGAAAAAGGCAACAGAGACCTGGAATGAACTCGAGGATGGCGGAAGGATCATCGTCGCAGGAAACTCAATCAAATACAAGACAGGCGACTGGAGAACCAATCGACCAATATGGGACAAGTCAAAATGCACGCAATGCATGATCTGCTGGCTCACCTGCCCAGACTCATCAATCGCTGCAAAAAACAAGGAACGAGTAGAGACAGATTTTGACCATTGCAAGGGCTGCGGCATCTGCGCAGAAGTTTGTCCAGTCAAATGCATCAAAATGAAACCAGAGACTGATTTCCAATGAACGACCTTAAATCCGCACGAGCACTCAGCGGCGCTGAATCTGTTGCAAACGCCATGAGACAGATTGACCCAGACGTCGTTCCCGCCTACCCTATCACTCCGCAAACAGACATCATGCATGCGTTTGCCAAATTCGTCGCAGACGGAAAAGTCACAGGCGACCTCATCTGTGTCGAATCAGAACACTCTGCCATGAGCGCATGCGTTGGCGCAAGCGCAGCAGGAGCGCGCGTCATGACCGCAACATCAGCCAATGGCTTAGCACTCATGTGGGAAATCGTCTACATCGCAGCATCACTGCGTCTTCCCATCGTCATGAGCGTCGTGAATCGCGCACTCTCAGGCCCTATCAATATCCACTGCGACCACTCAGACAGCATGGGCTGCCGCGATTCCGGATGGATGCAAATGTATGCAGAGAACAACCAGGAAGCCTACGAGAATACGATCTTTGCCATGAAGTTTGCTGAAACAGCAAAGCTTCCCATCATGTCCTGCATGGATGGATTCATCACGAGTCACGCTATTGAACCAGTCATTCTTTATGACGATGCAAAAATAAAAGCATTCATTGGAGACCATCAGGCAGACTGGCCGCTTCTCGACGTCGACAGGCCAGTCACCATGGGACCGCTTGACCTCTTCGATTACTATTTCGAGCACAAAAGAAAACAGAGCGAAGGAATATTCCTTGCCAAGAATATTTTCAACGAAGTCGCCAAGGATTTCGAAAAAACCTTTGGCGCAAAAATCGAGGTATTAGAGAAATATCACTTTGATGATGCAGACACGGTCATTGTTGCAATGTCTTCCACCTGCGGAACAGCAAAAGTTACCATCGACAAACTCAGACAAGAAGGAAGGAAAGTAGGACTTCTCAAGATCCGCCTCTTTCGACCATTCCCCTCATGGGAACTACGCCAACTCCTTAAGGGCAAGAAAGTCGTCGGCGTGCTTGACCGGTCAGAAAGCTTTGGCGCGTTCGGAGGACCACTCTTCACTGAGATCCGAAGCGCCATGTACGAAGAAAAAGGGCCAAAGATCGTCGACTACATCTACGGGCTTGGCGGAAGGGAAATGGATACGAACCTCATCGAACAGACCTTTAACGAACTTGAAAGCTACAAAGAAAAAGAAGTCACAGAATACGTCAAATACCTCGGGGTGAGGGAATAATGGTTGACCTTCACGAACTCAGCCTGCGCGAAGACCGGCTCGCACCAGGACACCGCATGTGCCCAGGGTGTGCCGCAACAATCATCGCAAGAATCGTCATGCTCGCAACAGAGAATCCTATCGTCGTCACCACAGCAACAGGCTGCCTGGAAGTCTCCACAACCATCTATCCATACACTGCATGGAAAGTACCATGGATGCACAATGCCTTTGAGAACGCCGCAGCAACACTCTCTGGCATCGAAACAGCATATCAAGTACTCAAGAAAAAAGGCAAGATCAAAAAAGACATCAAATTCCTCGCATTCGGAGGAGACGGCGGCACATACGACATAGGATTGCAATCACTTTCAGGAACACTCGAACGTGGACATGACATCGTCTATGTGTGCTACGACAATGAAGCGTATATGAATTGCCTGAGCCTGGATACCTTTGTCATGACCAAAGACGGCCTGAAAAGAGTGACAGATATCACACTTGGCGAAAAAGTCTATGCATTTGACCAGAAGACCTGCCAGCAGGTGCTGAAAAAGTGCACAGGCATCTTTGATAACGGTATAAAAAAAGTATATGAAGTTTCAACCTTGCATCACGCAATCAAAGCAACCGCAAACCACCCATTTCTGGTCGTGAAAAGACAGGGAAGAGGCAAGAAAACATCTCTTGTCTGGAAAACACTTGAGAATCTGACGACAAAGGATGAAGTCGTGGTCCAAAAAAAGCTTTCTGAAGCCCGTTGTTATTCATTTAAAAAAATTGCCATTTCTAAAAAAGGGGACTACAAGGTGAATAAAATTCGCGAGATTTCCCTACCGAAGAGAAGCAGTCCTGCACTGATGGAATTTCTCGGCCTGTACGTCGGCGATGGGTGGATAAGGACAAAAAAGGCCGAGACCGGCTTTGCATTACCTAGTAACACCAAGGGAAGAAAACTGCTGCTAGAAATTTGCAATTCCCTGTTCACAATCAAACCATCCACACATGATAAAAATTACATCTACCTCTACTCTGTGAACCTTGCGAAGTTCATCGATGCACTGGGTTTTGGATCAGGCGCCAGGAACAAGCTCATTCCCGACTGGGTATTCACGCTACCTGCAACAGAAAAAGAAGCATTCCTCAAGGGACTACTCTTATCAGACGGCTATGCAGTAAAAAACAGCAAGAGCAGGCGTTATGTCTCTGCAAGCATGGATCTACTCAAGACACTCCGGCTACTCCTGCAGACGATGCATTATCAGGTGGGAAAAATCCATCAGCAAACCAAGAAAAAAGGAACACATGTCGTGTACAGGCAATTACTTGAAGATTCCACATACGGATATATCGCATTTAGTAAGAAACAGAAGCCAGATATTAAAAAATACGCATCCCAAACCAAGCAAAGAGATTTCCTCGCAGATAACGAATTCTTCAGCACAGAAAGAATAACCTCAATCACCTATGTAAAAGAAGAACCCACAATCGACCTTCGCGTCGAAGGAGAGCATAATTTCATTGCGGATGGGATCGTCGTCCATAATACAGGCGTACAACGAAGCAGCAGCACACCCTTTGGCACCAATACCAAAACAACTCCTCCTGGAAAGGCCTCATTTGGCAAAAACCAATACAAAAAAGACCTCACAGCAGTTGTTGCCGGACACCACATCCCATACGTCGCACAAGCATCACCACACAATTACAATGATCTTATAAGAAAAGCGCAAAAGGCTTTTGCGACCAAAGGACCTGCATTCATCAACGTCATCTCACCATGCGTTCCCGGCTGGGGATACTCATCAGAAAAATCCCTGACCATGGCAAAACTTGCCGTCGACACGTGCTTTTGGCCGCTCTACCACATCGAAAACGACGTGTGGACACTTGATTTTGATCCCAAGGACAGAAAGAAACCAATCACCGAATGGCTCAAATCCCAGGCCCGCTTTCGCCACCTCTTCAAACCGGAAAACGCAGACATCATCAAACAGATACAGGAACACGTCGACAAGGAATGGGAAAGACTCAAGAAACAATGCGGGGTAAAATAACATGCCACGAGTCGTCATCGATTATACCAAATGCAACCTGAGTAAACAATGCATCGACGTCTGCCCAGTCAACGTCTTTGAAATACAGGACGGAAAGATGATCGCAGCAAGACAAGACGACTGCACCATGTGCCTTGCCTGCGTCCAATCCTGCCCGCAATCAGCGATAACTGTTACGGATGAACAACCGATGCCCGTAGAAGAACAGCTGAAAGCGACAGGAGGAGCAGAGCCAACGCCGAAGAGTCCACAACCAGCAGAAAACAAACCAGAAACACCAGCGACGCCACAATAAGCAAGACACTCACATTTCTGTTAAAAAAGGTAAGAGCCCCGCCCGGGGGTGGGCCAAAGGAAGGACGGGGAGGACTCTTTATTCGATCTTATCTCCTGCTGCAGTACAGTCAATCTCAACTAATGCACCTTTTGGCAATTCTTTTACGGCAAGGGCAAAACGAGTGGGAAAGTCCTTTGTGAAGAATTTTTG
>JBDRSD010000095.1:0-4831 GCA_043825215.1 Nanobdellota archaeon | reverse complement strand
TGCAAGCATGGAGCGCTATTATGCTGCGCAGCGGGTTATGGACGGTGGTGTGTTGAAGCGGGTGATAGTGAGTGTTGATGCGGGCTGGCCTGAGGGAGCAAGCGGCCCGCAGGAGATCGTCACTGGCAGGTTCAAGAATTTCCCTACCGGCTATTATCAGATTACGATGAAGTATCCTGGCTATTCTTTTCATAGGACTAGTGACGAGCTCTTCATGTTCGGCCCCAGGCAGGATTCTGCAGATGCCATGATTGCAGACCTCTACAGCGTAAGGCTGGATGACACGCATTGAACTGGGCGCCTTTCTTGTTGTTGTATCGCTGCAGGATGGGCAGAATAGGGGCGGATCTTATGAATGCAGTGTGGGAGTGTGCTCGAAAGTTCTTTATGAATGTGGGAGTGTGCTCGAAAGTTCTTTATGAACATAGTAATATTTTCACCCAGAATTTAGAAAAATATATAAATAATTAACATTTTCTACCTAAAATATGGTAAATATAGAATATTTGATGAAGACGGGGATGATCAGTAGGATCAATGAGCTTGAGCTCGATCGTTACTGCGGCTTCTTTTCAGCAGCATCACAGGACAATCTCGAGCATAGCAAGGCGAACAGGAACACATTTCCTCGCTGGAGCATCATTTCTGCCTATTACGCAATGCATGATATGACCAAGCTCTTTCTCGCAAAAAGATACAGGATAAAGATTGATTACAAAGTGCACATGACAACAATCCATGTTCTTCGGCATGTGCTCAAGGACAAGAAGCTTTTGTCCCTTCTCGAAAAAGGCCACGAAGAATTTCTCGCGATGGCAAACGATCTTGCCGAAGCCAAGAAAGAGCGGGTGAAAGTGCAATATTACACAGGAACGCTTTATCTGAAAGAGTTGTACAGGAAGAGGGCAGAGGAATTCGATAGGCAGGTCGTCATGCCCTTTCTTGCCAAGATGCAGAGGCTGATCCAATGATGACTGCGCTTTTCAACCAGGACATTGTCAGGGTTTTGACCGTCATGTCCCTTTCTCCTGGCTCTCGCTTCTTCAGGAAAGGCCTGCAGGAGAAGACGCGGATGAACAATGCTTGCCTTGATGCTGCCCTTGCAATCCTCGGAAATGCAGGAATCCTGGAAAAGGACGGCCGTTCGATAATCTTTAACTTGGAGAGGGCACGGCCGATTATCGCGATCGTCAGTGCAGAGTACAGGCTGCTGAAAGAGCTGCCTCTTGACGCGTACTTCAGCATCAGTATGGCAGCGCGGGCGCTTGCGAGGAAGAAAGGCGTGTCCCTGTATCTTTTCGGAAGCTACGCAAAGCTCGTCTATAACGACAGGTCAGACATTGACATTGCAGTCGTCTCTGACAGGGTGACTGCAAAGGACAAGAGATTGCTTGAAAAGACAGTGAAGAAGGCAAAGAAGCAATATGGAAAAGCGATTGAATTCCATTACTTTGGAACAGACATTTACAAGAACAGGAAAGACCCCCTCGTGAAAGAAGTCCTGGGAAATAGCGTGAAGATTCTCTAGACATACACCCAATGGAGACTTCTGAAGGAAAAAATGGAATAAAAAAGGATCATCCTGCCTGGACTGTGCCCTTGAATGGCGAACCGCCTCAGCCAAACGATACACCTGCTACCTGCTTACCTTCTGTATCCGGGCTATCGAAGGAGCACTCCTTCCTGCCCTAAACTGCCAAATAATCCGCCGCCCTTTCTTCTCTGTTGATTTTTCCATGATACTTCACCAAGAAAAACGAGAAATACCCGGATATTGGGTGTGTGGCTTGATTATGAAATCGTGCACTTCCTCCTTGAGAACCGCAACGTTTAAATAATGATGTTTACTTTAGGAAACAAAAAATAAAATCTTGTTTACAATAGGAAACATGTCTCCGTTAACTGAAGAGGAACGCGTCCGGGACGCGATGGATGAATGGGGGAAGAAGCGGATCCGCGGCCTTCGGAAGAGGGATATCAATATCGACCTCTTCACAAAGACAGACCATATCATCGATGTCATTGGCGTCCGCAGGTCAGGCAAGACGAGCATCCTCTATCTTGTGGCAGACTCCTTGAAGGAAGAGGCCGTGGCGTACATGAACTTTGAAAAGAGGACGCTCTATCCGCTCAATGTACAGCTTCTGGATGAACTCCTGAAAGGCATGAAAAGGCATCGCAAGGCATACCTCTTCCTCGACGAGATCCAGAACGTGAAAGGCTGGGAGCGCTGGGCAAGGGAGGTGTATGACAAGGACAAGGGGCGGATAAAGATCGTCGTCTCCGGTTCGAGCTCGAGAATAATCAGGAAGGATGTTGCGACAATCCTTACGGGAAGGCACATCCCTCTCAAAGTGTTCCCGTTGAGTTTCAGGGAATTTGTCAGGTTCAAAGGGGGGAAACATGCCGAAGCGCTCCTGGAGGAATATATCACGTTTGGAGGCTTCCCCGAAGTGGTCCTGCAGGATGATCCCCTGCTCAAGCGGGAAATCCTCGCCGCGTACTACGACGACATCATCTACAAGGACATCTTGGACAAGTACGGCATCCAAGAGAAGGCTGTCCTGGAGAATTTCGTCAAATTCCTCTTCACGAACATCTCGGGCTACTTCAGCTACAAACGGGGAAAAGACTACCTGGACACGCTCGGCATCCCGACATCGACAAGGACCCTTCTCAAGTACACGAGCATCCTGGAAGAGGTCTTCCTCTTCTTCTTCGTGCCTATTTTTGCAAAAAAAGTCCGCGAACAGGCAAAATATCCGAAAAAGGAATACGCGGTCGACATCGGTCTGCGGAATATCGCTTACTCTGGCGAAGATTTCGGCAGGAAGGCGGAAAACCTCGTCTTTCTTGAACTGCAGAAGAGGGGCGGCGACATCAATTATTGGAGGTCGAAAGAGGGGAAAGAGGTTGATTTCGTCATCAGAGACGGGCACCACGTGCGCGAACTCATCCAGGTGACATGGAACATGGAAGACGAGATGACCAGGGCGAGGGAGATACAGGGGATCGTCCTTGCCGCGCATGAATTCGGGAAGGGCGATGCCCTGATCATCTGCAAGGATGAAGAAAGAACGGTTGTGACCGACAAGGTGACGATAAGGATCGTGCCATTATGGAAGTGGCTCCTCAATGAAAAAAGATGAAAAAAAATTCCCATCCTCCGTCGTGGATGGTCTGCCGCGCTATCCTTGTATTATGTTCTTAGGCCTTGAATGGCGAACTGCCGCTTCCGTGAGGGCTGCATATTGAAATGAGAAAGTTGTTATCGTCGGCCAAAAAACTTGCAAACAAGCCTTGTTGTCGTAATGTTTAAATACTACTGGTTTTATGTGTTGGCGTATGAGGCATCCGAAGTTTTCAGGAATTTTCTATGAGGGATCATCTAGCCTGTTGCGTGAGCAGATCAGTGAGTGCTTCACTGGTGAGCGTGGTCCTGGTGAGGTTCCGGGAAAGCGGAAAGGGCGGATTGCAGGAATCATCGTTCCCCACGCAGGGTATATGTATTCTGGCCCGTGTGCTGCGTGGGGGTATAAGGCCTTGGCTGAGGCTGAGATTCCTGACGTGTACATCCTCTTGGGACCGCATCATGCGAATACGGGCTCTGGCATGAGCATAGAATCCTTTGAGATGCCTTTTGGCATTGTGAGAACTGATGTGGACCTGGCGAAGAAGATCGCTGAGAAGGGAACGCTTCTGATCAATGAGCAGATCCATCATGGCGAGCATTCATTGGAAGTGCAATTGCCGCTCTTGCAGTTTGTCACAAAGGAGATTGAGAGATTGAAGGTCTTGCAGGTAGTGGTTGGTGACGGCCTTGACCTTGCGAAGGCGGCAATCGATATCAAGGAAGTGTTGATGGATACGGGAAAGACTGCTGTCTTTGTCGTAAGTACTGATTTCATGCATTATGGCGTGAATTACCATTATGTGCCTTTTGTCGATGAGGTGCAGGAGAACATCTACTCGTTTGACAGGATTGCGATCGATCACATATTGAAGGGGGATGTGAAGGGTTTTGTAGAGTATGTGGATCAGAACAGGATAACGATCTGCGGTGTATTGCCAATCCAGCTTGCCTTGAGCCTCATGAAGTTTGAGAAGGCTGACCTTGAGGCGTATTACACTTCTGGTGATGTGATGGGCAATTACAGGAACAGCGTGAGTTACGCGGCCATCATCTTCCGCTAACTTTATAAATCTCGTTTTGTGGATTGTTGTGCATGGAGAGGAAGGCGCAGCTGACGGTCATTGTCATTGTCGGAATTGTTCTTGTCATTGTCTTTGGCATTGTCTTCTGGCTGCGTGGTGAGCTTGTCCAGCAAGGTGGCGGTGATGATTCTCACGTGCAGGAGTTCAAGAGGAGCGTGGATGTGTATGTCACGGGCTGCCTGGAATTATTGGGTGCTGACGCGATAAAGAAGGCTGGCGAGCAGGGCGGCGACTTGTATGATGTAGTGTGTGAAGATGGCACGTGTACTGATCCCGATAAGGTACATTGGGAGGAGAGGAATTCTACTGATGCTCCGAAGGGGGATGTCGGTGTGGATTTTCTGCCGCACATCTGCGATGCTAGGACGTGCTATGTCTCGTATGGCATCATGCGCAATCGCGCCCCGCCAACAACATATGCGTATGATAATTGGCAGTATCCCTATCCTGAATATGATTTTTCAAAAGAGAAGTCTTTGAAGTATTATGGTGACAATTCCTTGAGAAAGCTCTGTGATTGGGCTGGCCCGAACACAAGGGATGTGAAACGCAAGGTGGTCCTCTCCTGCAATCCCGGGGTGTATGACCAGGTCTATCCGCCGTACCTGGAGAATTT
>JBDRSD010000094.1:0-7003 GCA_043825215.1 Nanobdellota archaeon | reverse complement strand
CTTCAGATGCTTGCAGGGAATCTTGAATTCTATCCAATATCCAGTCTTATCTTCATGCACCTTTATAAGATCCGTGTCCAATAGTTTGAATCGTTCAACCTCTGACAGGATATCTTTATTGGCACTGTGCGGGTATCCGATCTCGAATGTCTGGCAGCACAAGCCGCAACTTGCACAATCCTTTGGATCGACGAATTTTGATCTGTTCATATATGCTGTGATTATTGGCGAGCTTATAAATATGTTCACACAGGAAAGCAGATTGGCCAATTTTTCTCAAATACTGTTAGATAGGCGGATCTTCTGACAAATGCCTGCAATACGTCTCAATTCCCTCGATCTGGTCAAGTTTGGTTTCTCGCTGCAGGAATTCCCTGAATATCTTGTCGACGGTAACTCCGAAGCGGGATAGCTCGCCATTCAAGACACCGTACAACTTCCTTCCTTCCTTGTCGTTGTCAGTCAGGATGATGACTTTCTTGTGGTGTTTGGCGATGTGCTCGATGAGTCTGTATCTGGGTTGTGAGTAATAGAGGAGGATGTCATTGTTGATGCCGATGTTTCGAAGAGCAGTCTTGTCTTTTCTTCCTTCGACGATGATTGGGATCTCTGAAGAATTGATATCACGTACCCATTCATCCATTTCCTGTGTTGAGATGGCCATAATACAGTGATTGATAGAGTTCATATATATAGATTTTTAAAAACAAGCCACTTTCCATACATTATGACCTATTATGATGACATTGCGCAAGGGTATGAAGAACTGCATTGGGATGAGCAGATGAATAAGCTGAAGATTATCGCAAAGCATCTGGCAGTCAAAGAGTCTGATACGCTCCTTGACGTGGGTTGTGGTTCTGGGATTGCGACGCGCTTCTGGAATTGCCATAGGACTGGCATTGATACGAGCGTAAAGCTCGTTGATATAGCAAAGGGAAAGGATGCCATAGGGACATATCTATTGGGGCGGGCAGAGCAGTTGCCTTTTCCAAATCATTCTTTTGATATTGTCATTTCATTGACAGCTATCCATAATTTTGATGATTACAAGAAAGGCTTGTCTGAGATAGAGCGGGTGGGAAAGGGAGTTTTTGTCATCTCGGTCTTAAAGAGAAGCCCTGTCGCATTTTCCATTTCAAAGGAAATAGAAGCGAATTTTCCAATGCATCAGGTTGTAGAAGAGGAACAGGATATCATATTCTTAGTGGGAATGCAAGACCATGGGCAGTAGTCATATGTGAGTGAGTCTTTACATAAGAGGAAAGACGGTTTATGGCGCGTCTGTCGGATCCCAGCAGAAGCGGCAGTTCTCATTGTATGCATCCATCGCTTGCATGTCTTCTAGAGAGATGGTAAAATCAAACACGTCTGCGTTTTCCTTGATGCGTCGTTCTTTTGATGATTTTGGAATAACGACAACATCATGCTGGATTGCCCAGCGGATGAGCAGCTGCGCAGGCGATTTCTTGTATTTTGTAGAGAGTGCGGCAAGGCGAGGGTCGTCGAGCTTATGGCCTCGCGTGAGCGGGCTGTATGCCTCGAGCTGTATCTTTTTTTCCTTGCAGAAATGCAGGAGCTCTTTTTGGTAGAGGAATGGTGAGAATTCCACCTGATTGACCGCAGGAATGACCTTTGCAAAAGACAAGAGTTCCTTTAAGTGGCGGATGGTGTAATTGGAAACACCTATTGCCCGCACTTTTTTTTCTGCATAGAGAGTCTCAAGGAATCGCCAGGTCGCATCTCTTTTTCCAGGGACTGGCCAATGGATGAGGTAGAGGTTGATGTAATCCAGGCCGAGGTTCGTGTTGCTCTGTTCGAATGCTTTTACAGGGTCATCGTGTTCTTGGTTCGCGAGTTTGGTGGTGATAAAGATCTCGTCTCGGGGAATGCCACTTTCGCGTACTGCTCGTCCGACGTCTTTTTCATTCCTGTAGAATGCTGCGGTGTCGATATGTCTGTAGCCTGCTTTGAGTGCAAAGAGGACGGCATTGTAGGTTTCACTGCCTTGGTTCATCTGGTAGACTCCAAGCCCGAGCATAGGGATGTTTATCCCATTGTTCAGATTCATTGAGGGAATCTTAGATGAAGTCATAGGAACGATATAATGGAGAGATATTCTAATAGTTTTTGGTTCGATAACAGATAAATTTATAAAAGAGAGAACCGATTCCTATACTCATGAATTCCAGGGTCATGACTATGCTTATTCTCGTCGTGCTTGCCGGAATACTGCTCTTCTCGGTCATTGGCTATTCTTTCTCCAAGAATAGGGCGCCAAACATTCAGGGAGAAGCGATCAGGTCAACTATTGTGCACAATCAGCTGGGTGAACAGATAGTTGTGGATGATGGTATCATCCGCATTGGTGTGATCACTCCCTTGTCAGGCGAGTACGCATTTATCGGCAAGGATGCAATCATGGGTTTTGAGCTTGCCAAGGAAAAGCTGGAGGCAGGCGTATTGCGCGGACGTGATGTGCAGATGGTGTATAAGGATAGCCAGTGCGATCCAGACATGGCAAGACTGCAGGAAGATAGGCTTCAGGAAGAAGGTATTGCCTTTATCGTAAGCCTTGACTGCTATGGTAACGTGTTGCAAGGTAAGGATGATCTCTTGGTCATGACAAATGGCGATGTGGCAAAGGACACGTATAGTTTCACGACAGATATTGATGATGATATACATGCCTTTCTTGATATCCGGCCTCAGGGATCAACATACGTTCTCTTTGTGGACAATTCTCTGGGCTTTGCGTACAAAAAAGCTCTTGAAAAAAGGACTAATGTCATTGCGAGCAATGCATATGAGTTTGGAAGGCCGGGTTTTAGTGATCTTGCGAAAAAGGTTGCTGAGAGGCGTCCTGACCAGGTATTTGTTGCTGCGATGGATAAGGAAGACCTGCGAGGCATTCTTGCGGCATTGCGTTCGTTTGGGTATTATGATGAGGTGCTCACGAATGTCCCTGTCGATGAGGAGTATCTTGACAGCCTCGGAAAAGGCGCGTTTGATTTTGAAGGGATATATTTTGTGACTGATTTTGACAGCGGTTCAAAGAGGGTAAGTGTTCAAGAATTCATCCAGGAGATCCGAGGAACATATGGTGTGAAGCCAGCGACGTACGCTGCGAATGCATATGATACGGTCATGATTCTTGGCCTGCTCATGGCACGGGATGGAAAGGATCCCGTGTCAGTCAAGGAGAGCCTGACGACTATTAGAAATTATGAGGGAATCACGGGACTCATGACGTTTTCTGAGAGCCAGGTGGAAAGGACTGCATATGTCAGGCAGGTTTTGGATGGGAGAATAATGGGATAAGATGCCAGGTTTCCTTCTCGAGTTTGTAAAAAAGCCGTTTATGACAGGCGCGCTTGGGCCGTCTTCAGAGGAATTGACTAAAAAAGTTATTACAAGAGCAAGACTCAAAGACGCACGGCAGGTGGTTGAGCTTGGTTCAGGAGATGGAGTTATTACTGAAAGGATTTTGTCACAGCTTTCCAAGTCTGCTTCATTTTTTGCGCTGGAGTTGAATCCGGATTTTGCGAGGAAGACAAAGAAGCGCTGTCCCGGGGTGACTGTGTATGTGGACAATGCTGCGAATCTGAGGAAGTATCTGAAGAAATATAATAGTATATCCTGTGATCGTATCATCTCCACGCTTCCCTGGTCTGCGTTCCGAAAAGAAGTGCAGGACAATATCCTGAACTGCATCCATTCGTCTCTCGAGCAGGGCGGGATCTTTTTGACCGTATCCTATAAACACAGCCTGCTCTTTCCGATGGGTCGCCGATTCAAGAAGAGGCTGTCTCAGACCTTCTCCCGAGTTGAGAGAACTCCTCTTGTCTGGAAGAACTTTCCTCCAGCATTTGTATATGTATGCAGGAAATAATAGTTTAAGCAAAAACACTAAGGTTTTAAACTTGAATATGAATTCTAATGGATAATGGCTCGCGTGAATAAGAAGAACAAGGAGGAATGGAAAGTTGAGAAGAATGTGTTTTCCATGAGTTCTGAGAGAAATCTTTTCAAGCTTGCATCCCAGGGACATTTCGAGGAATTGGTAAGCCCGATCGAGATGGGAAAGGAAGCGAATATCTTTACGGCAAGGACAAAAGATGGTGGGTTGATCATTGTGAAGATGTATCGCTTGGAGAATTGCAATTTTAATAAGATGTATTCGTATATTCGTCCTGACCCAAGATACATCCAACTCAAGAAGGGAAAAAGAAACATCATATTCTCCTGGGTGCAGCGGGAATACCGAAACCTCTTGAAGGCAAGGGATATCATCCGCGTACCAACCCCTCTTGCTTATAAGGATAATATCCTCTTGATGGAATTCATTGGTGATGAAGCTCCCGCACGTCTTTTAAAGGATGACATGCCAAAGAGTAAGATTGCCCAGAAGAAGATATTTGACAAAGTAGTTGAGAATATGAAGCGCTTGTATAAGGCAGGTCTTGTGCATGGTGATCTTTCGGAATTCAACATTTTGAATCATAATGGGGAGCCAATCTTCATTGATTTTTCCCAGTGTACAACACTGGAGAATCCGAACGCATTGGAAATTTTAGAGAGGGATATCGTGAATGTGTGCAATTTTTTTAATAAGTTTTTTCCAGTAGATGAAGAAAAAGTGAAAAAAGAAATTATACGTCCTTAATCAATGGGGTAACTGAATATAGCAATTGCAGTCTTATCAAGGGTGACTCCTTTGTGCTGCCTGATGTTGTCGACCATGTTTGTATACGTAAGAGTTATTCTATACGTATCGGGGATAAACTTTTTCAAGACATATACTATGTCTGATGTTCCAGGAAGGATTGTTCCTCTGCTAAATCCCGCACAAGGGTCGTTTTTTTCTTCAGTATTCTGAACTGCAACCCATGTTGATCCTTCTTTCTTTTCAAGGAGTGCCTTTGGACCTTGCCTTAATGATTGGCAACTGATGGGAAAGTAAACAGGGGCAGTCCCTTCATTTCTTGCATAGAAAGTGATTTGGTTTTTCATTTCAATCGCGCTGAAAGTGATATCTTCTCCCTGTTCAAAAAAATGAATATTGGTATTGACAGTATCCGCGGGAACTGCCGTGCATTGGTTGTTCTTGCAGACGCCTGTTGACTGCTGGGTAGCACACATACACTGGGATTCTGTACAGGGAATTTCTGCATAATAGTTTTTGTTTACATAATTACCAAGTCCGCAGTCGCAGCAGCTTTCCTGCCGCACGCAGTCTGTGTCTTCTTCGCAGTATTTCTGCGGGTCAAGTGTCATGTCGACAATCCTGCATTCGTTCTGGATGCAGCGTGTGCGAAGCTTGCCAGAAATGCCTGTGCAAAAGTCATAGCATACTGCGTCTTTGTCGACATTTCTTTCATAGTAGTCTTTATTTCCCACAAAGCAGTTCTGGTCCTCTTTGTCCATGCCACCGCAGGTGCAGTCATCATCCTGTTTACAGTATTTCTTTGAGATGATTGCTTCAGAGAGGCTGCACTCGGATGCGACCTTGACAAAGTAACCCTCTCCGGCTTTGAGCACCTGCGCCTTTTCCCATTTGTTCGCATCGGTGTTGAAGCGGTATGGTCCTGAGGATATCTCACAGGTTGAGGAGAGTTTGGAAAATTCTATGTTCTTGATCGGTGCGCCGAGGGAATTCCAGCCAGGTTGTAGGTGCCAGGAATTGCCCTGGGTAAGCTTGTCTGGTGTCATCTGTTCTGCCCCATCAAATGTCATCGTACAGGCTTTTCCTGTTCGTACCCAGTATGCGCTTCCTGCCATCCACCCGCTTTGGGGAAAGATTTCCTGATAGATGCTTTGAGTGATATCCCAATAACCGGAAGAATCGTGGCTGAAGACTTTCACGTTCGCGCAGTCGATCGCCTTGAGGTTTGTCGAAAGCCCGACATAGCAAGGTGCTCGCACGCATACTAAACGCTGGTATTCTGCGACAGGCACAGAGACAAGGTTCCAGCCTTTTTTTAAGGAGAGGACATGTTTGGTTCGTTCATTGGAAGTTGGGTCCGGCTTTGGAGGTGCATAGGTATTTGCAGGGACTTCATCCATGCCCCATCCCGCGCATACAAGGAGATACGACTGTTCATATTTCTTGAGGTAAAGGCGGTATCTTTTGTTGATTCGATCAGGAGAAATGGATGGTTGGTCTTCCGCCCAGGTTCCATTTCCACCTGAGAAAGAGATATTGATTTGGTTTTTTTCGTATTGTTCCCCTATTTCATAACTAAGGTCTGTAAATAGGACATCAGTAGACTTAGTTCTTCCACTTGCATATGTATTGAATATGACTTCAGAGATAGTGCCATAAACGACAACATCAGCCGTATCTGCAATAAAATTTTTATCTCTGCAGCGTTCGTCAAAATATGCAGATATGCTAGGTAATGCTAGAAGGACAAGAACGAGAATCAGTATATTTCTTCTCATAATGCACCTCCTATTTTGGTCAAGGGAATTTCAACTTTTAATATTTTTAATATTTTTCTGATAAAGACAGCAAGGAGAATTACGAGAGGTTGTAGGGGTGAAGCAATTCTCCTTGTGCTCTTGCATTGTTCATGCATCAGGAATGGCTGGGGGAAGTATCGTTCCGGCATCTTCAGCGAATATGGAGTTGATATCGTCGACAATCACCTGTCCTGTAGGCCCGGTCTCATTCACTGCTGGCGTATCTGCCTCCTGAGGTGTATCTGCGCATGCGGTCAGGACAAAGACAGCAAATACTGCGCAGAGGATTATTGCATAGTTCATGGGTATCACTCCGGTATTGGCGGTGGTGCGATGTCACCTTCGTCGCTGAAGATATCATCTACCCCTGTCGTATTGGGCTGTGTTGGTGTTGTTTCGTCGGGAAGCGGTGGTGGTGTATTGTCGATTGGTGCGTAGCAGGCAGTGAGGAGGCTTAGCACGGCCAGGGCAATGACGAGGTAGGCAAGCTTCATATTCCGGCCTCCTGTTCATTGTATCCCTCCTTGATGAGCAGTGG
>JBDRSD010000093.1:0-7633 GCA_043825215.1 Nanobdellota archaeon | reverse complement strand
CAGAGAAGAGTGTTGTCAACGACTCACCACCAACACATTTAAATATGAGGTAATTAAAAAATGTAACGGACAGAAACACGAGCTTTGCAGAAGAAGAGAAAAATCTTCTTCTCATTGCTTAAGAAATCTTAGAGAAATTTTTATAGACTCCTGCCTGATTTAGAGGGAAAACTGCTTCTAGATGTAGGCTGTGGTTCTGGTCAAGACGCACAGGAATATGTCAAGAGGGGTGCTATTGTGCACGGGATAGATCTATCAATAAGAGAGATACTGATGGCGCAAGCATCAGGTAATGGATCGTTTCTCCAGGGGGAAATGGAAAATTTACCTTATGAAGATAACACATTTGATGCGGTTACGAGCTTTTATGCGCTGCAAGCAACAGAAAATGTGACAAGAGCAATACAGGAAATGATTCGAGTAGCAAAAAAAGGTTCGACAATAACGATCCTAGCCAAAACTCCTGTGAGAAACCTGCTTGAAGGACATGTGAATGATGGCAAGTCAAATTATTTTGAGAAGCGAACCGTCACATCACACATCTTCAAGAGGGCAATTACTCTCAGAGAGCCAGGTCACACGCAAAAAGAATATCAGGATCCAGCTCTCCTGAGAGTCGCGACACTTGAATACTTTGACGAACGCAGTGATCATCCTGCAAGCGAACAAGTGCTTGGGATGAAGTATCCGACGTATATGATCTTGCAGTACAGAAAGAAGTGAGCCGTGGAGGGAATATGTCAAGGCATCCTCCTTGGCGCAGACGCGACTGGGGTTGGGCCCGTCGGGCTGTCGCGTAGGTCGAACGAAGTGAGACCGTCTGCCGCCAAGAAGGAGGATGCCCTATGCTGTATCTGCTGTTCCTATGTCAACTAAGAATTAATCGCGGTAATTATCGATCCTGATATCATCGTGAAGACGAGCATAACAGCAAATGCGATAAACACATATGTGATGGTGGATGTTGTCAGATATTTTCCAAGCAGGTACTTCTCATTCAACTTATCGTTTCCATTATTGATCCCATTCACAAGTATAGTGAGAATAAACGTGATCTGCACAACGTACAACCCAACAATAGCTTGAAAATGATACGTCGGAATCGCGTTTCCTCCGCCAAGGATGCTAAGTATGCTTCCGTAATTCGCGTCCGGGCTCATGCGTCCCATGCTTTCGAGCTTGCCTGAGAGGAGTATCATGATTTTCGTGATCATCGAGGTTATGCCGACAACGATTCCTGCAATCGCGGGTGTGAGGAAGTGGATCTGGGATTCCATGCTTCCTGAGACGTCTGAGAGAAGATCCTTGAGTCGTTCATCAACGCGGTGCATTTCCTTGATGTATTCAGAGACGTTGATGAGTGCCTGGGATGCGATGAGTGGTCCTTTTTTTGCGCTTTCGACAAGGACTTTCATGGAGGATTCGATGAGGTGGGACGGATAGTACACGACGGCGCCTCTGGTCGAATCAAAGATGGCATCTTCGAGTCCCATGCCAAGCTTCCTGATGTTCAATGACACTAGGCTGAAGAAGTCTCCAGAGACTGTCCCTTTCATGACGATCGCGACCTTTGCGAATGCGATCTCTGCAGGAATCCCGTCTCCCAGGCGGTTGCCGAGCTGGAAGAGTGCTGAGGCAAACTCTTCTTCGAGTTTTTTCGATTCCTCCCGAATCTTCATCACGCGCTTTGTGCGTAGAGTATAGTATGTGCCAAGGGAAAGTCCGAAGGCGAGTGTCAAGAGTAGGGAGAGCATGGTCGCGCCTATCCCGAAGGGTCCGGAAATCTCGCCTGTCGTGTTTCCTTCTTCGTCTCGCACTGGTTGGTATTCGAGAAGGGCTGCTTTTGGCGTTAAGTCCTCTTCGAATTCTGTTGCGCAGAAGAAGTCTGGCCTGTCCTGTGCATAATCGTCGGGAGAATAGACGCAGTCGAATTTAGGATTTGCTGCGTGGATGAGAAATGGTGAGATCGCGATCAGGAAAAGGACAGAGAAGAGGATGATTGCGACAAATGCGGGATTTATGTAGACCGGGCTTTTGCCGACCTTCAAGGTGATGTTCTTGTAGGCTTTCATGGATTTCTCGTCTGAGAGGTCTGGCGCGCCATAGCCTGTTGGTCTTGTGGAGAGAATGCTTTTTCCATAGTAGAAGACGATGATTGGAAGGATCAGGTTGTAGAGTGCGAAGATGTGGTACCAGCGGACGTTTCCGAGAAAGTTTGTGGCAAGCGGCAGGATGACGAGGCCAAGGATGGGCAGGATGATTCCCATCATGTGGAGCGTTGTGATGGGGTTCTTGAGCGCGTGTGCAAAGTGGAGCATCTTGTCATATGTTCCCTGGAGTATGACTTCGAGGCTTTTGTCAAGCGCGGTGAGCCGCCTGTTTTCTGCAGGTTCGTAGAGGGAGGATTCGATGAGCTGCACTGCTTCGATGAATTCCCTGTTGGAATCTTTCCATTGATCAAGGTAGATGTCGAGCGCTTCTTTGACATTGCCATATTTTTCTGTCTCGATGTCCCAGATGATCTTCTTGAGGTCGATTGAGAGTGGTGATGCGACATGCTCTGCGGCAAAGTTTATCGCGAGCTCGAGGTTTGAGGTGTGGCGCATGTAGGTGACCATGTAGAATGTGGCAAGGACCATTTGGTTGCTTGTCTTGAGGCGCCAGGAATTCGCGAGGATGAATGGCACTTGCTGGAGCGGGATGATGACGATCGCTCCGAGAAGGAGGGCGAGAAGGACAAAGAAGCTTACGGGCTCTTGTCCGAGAAAGCTTGGGATGAGGTAGCCAAAGACGATGCCGAAGAGGACGATTGTGAGTGCTGCAAGGTAGGAGAAGCTGATAACTCCTGTCGGTGTGGCGTTGAGATGGCAGGCCGAGAGTGCTTCCCTGTATTTTCTTTCTTTGTCCTTTCCTGGTGAGATACTGAGTGCCTTTTGGGAGAATCCGCATGCTTTCTCGTACAAGGTGTGGCTTTTGGGCAGGTATTCTTCCCGAAAGTCCTGGTAGTTCTTGCTCTTCACAGATTCCTTTCCTTCGAGCTCTTCTGTCATGCGCTCTGCGTATTTTGCCTTGAATTGGTCGATGTCGTTCATTATTTTTTGAGCTTGTTTTTTCGTATCTCTGATTTGAGCCATTCGTTCCATTCGAAGAAGATCTTTTTTGAGTCGAGGCTGCCTGACTTGGCCTTTACTTTCTCTGATATCTTGTGGAATTCGTCATTTGCCTTGATCACGAAGGAAGCTTCAAGAAGGTCTGGGTTCTTGGCTTCGTCGCTTGCTTCCACTATTCTCTTCTTGATGTCAGCCCGAAGCATGACGTTCTCCCAGACCGCATCCCAGTTGCCTGCCCAGTCTTTGACGTTTCCTGCGATCGCCTTGAATATGTCAGAGTCGCCGTTGATGAGTTCGTCAGTGGGTTCGAGTTCGTCTGTGATTGAGTTGTATTTCATGAGGTCGACAAACCCGTGTTCTGCAAGCGGGTCATCTTCCCAGATCTTGCGCACTTCTGTGATCTGGGTTACCCTGCGCCATTTGGAGAGCCCGTCAGCGCTTCTGATAGGGTTTGCGACGACGATGATGTCAGTTGCCTTAAAAGAGGTACGGGGAACGCCAAGGTCGTTGACCACGCGATCGAAGACACCGTAGGGGGAGTCGCCATGGATCGTTCCGGCAACGACGTTTGCGAGCGCTCCGACGCGCATGGCTTCGTAGAGTGCACGGGCTTCTGTGCTTCGCACTTCGCCGACCATGAGTGCGGAATCCCCGAGGCGAAGCGTGGTTCTGATGCCTTCGTCTGCTGGGACTTCTGTTGATCCTCTGGAGAGCGCTGATGCGACTTTCATCGCCTGGATGTTGTATCCAAGCTTCCTGAGTTGCGGCCCTGGAAGTTCAAGCGTGTCTTCGATTGTTATGATCCTGTATTTTCTCATGATCTCGACCATGATGGCTCCTAAGAGTGATGATTTTCCTGCGCTTCGTGTCCCTGCGACAAGGATGGTCCTGTTCCCGTCGATGATGAATGAGAGGATGCCTGCGGCAAGGGAATTGATCATGCGCGTCTTGATAAAGAGGGGAAATGTCCAGGGTTTGTCCCTGTGCCTCCTGAATGCAAAGGCGATGCCGTCAGGGTTGAGTGGGGCTGAGATGACGCCGACTCTCGCGTTGGCGACACCAGGGATGATGATTTCTGTGTCTAGGCTGGGGTTTGCTTCGTCAAGGGGCCTTCCGGAGATGAGGCGTAGTTTTGATGCCCAGCTTTCGGCATCAGAGAGCATGGGGATGATGTTTGTCATGCATTCGCCAAATTCTTCGTGCACGATGAAGATGGGGATCTGTCCCATGGGCGAATTGATGGTGATGTCCTGCACTTTCTCGTCCTGGAGGAGGATTTCGATAAGTCCGAAGCCGACAGTGTACCTGAGGAGGATTTCGGCAAGTTCGTTGACCTCTTCAAGGGTGATTTTGACGTTCTTATAGGTTGCCAGTTCTTCGAGAAGGTCGCGTCCGACATTGTAGAAGACGTCTCGCATGCGTTCGGGATCGATGAATTCCTGTTTTTGGGGGGTATATTCGGCAAGGATTTCTCGTGCTGCATCGAGGATCTCGTACTTTTCTTCTGTGATCTTGAATTCAGGAGGGATGATGTGGTACATGTATTGGACAGTATCTGGGAGCTTGAAGATGACGACCTCTGTGTTGTTGATGGAGTAGTTAGAGAGTTCCTCTCCTCCTTGCGGGTAGGTGGCCATGAGCTTCGTGAACATGAAGTCGGGCTTAAGCGTTGGCGAAAGGATTTTCCTGTAGATGGTTCTATCCCCTATGGCATGGCCTGCAAGGTCGTTTTTGAGGAGCTGGATCATCTGGGTCTTCTCGAGCGCATCCTTGACGTATCTGAGGAGGGAGAGGTATTTCTTGCTCTGGGCTTCCTCGTCTTTAGTGAGGGTGGAGTTGAGAGCGATGTTTTCACGCCTTATGATTCTCATGACCTTGACATAGCAGCCTGCCGGGTCGTTCTTGAGAAGGGAAAAGAGGATGTTGTGCAGTTCGTTGTACCTGTTGCCTATGCCGTTGTACTGGAGGGCGGAATAGGAGAAGAGCTCTTTTCGCTTGAGGAGATTATTGTAGGCAAATGCCATCTCCTTGAGAATCTTTGTCTGGACATAGTCGTATTCGTATTGGTGCTTTTGCAAAAAGACGATCTTTGTCACAGAAGGGTTCTTGATAAGTTCGTCAAACGAGCGGGCCATGCACATCTCGTCATCTTCGATTGATGGCACACGGGATTGCTTATCGTAATTGATCTTAAGGACAGTGTCTTCGCCCTCCCGGGTCACTTCCACCTCTTTTTTTTCCTGCGACTCAAATAGTGTCATACTCACCCTCTTTATTCTCGATTTGTTTAGCACCATCAGGTCGAAACGCCTTCGGTTCTCCCTTCTTGTCCGTTGCGGGGACGCCCCCTTCGGGGACGCAGGACCTTGAGATTTTCCATCTCGCGTTTCGAAGGTGCTAAACAAATATTACTTCTTTTCCTCTTGTCGGCAATCGTGGTATTTAAAGTTTGCTTCTCAGGATAGAAATTATACTTCGGCATGTCCCTTATACGTAGGATGTCGTAATCTCTGATAATTGTCGAGAATTCTGCGCTGAGGCCCATCATGAATCGGGTCACTTCTTGTCGTGACATGACTTCCAAGTCGATTTCAAGATCCCATTCTGCTAATGTTTTTATGATTGCGATGACGTTCTTGTTTGCATATGCTTTTTGGATGATGCTTATGATCTTGTCTTGATTATTGGTGAATAAAAGGATTTTATAGTGTTCTTGCCCCAGTTTTTCCTGATTGAGGAGGAGAAGATGCTTAGTGATGATGTTATTTTCTTTGAGCCGTTTCATGCGGTGGATGACTGCTGTTGGTGTCATATGGGTTTGTTTTGCTATCTCGACGACAGATGTCCTTGCGTCTTTTGCCAGGGCGTGGAGTATTCTTTTATCCACGTCATCGATGCTGACAAAAGTGGTTGGCGCATAATCTGCTGTTTTGGTTGTGTGTCGTTCTTTGTTGGTCAGATAATCCCTAGGCAGATAGTTGCCTTCGAGATTGATGGAGATTCTTTTTTTCATGAGATGTTCTCCGCAAGCACGATAGATATCTCCTGTCAACTGGTGGAGTTGTGCATAGTCTTTCATGCTGAGGATGATGCCAAGATCATAGTTGCCTTCAAGGTTTCCGATCCAGTTGACAGCAGGCATTTCCCTGACCTGAGCTATGATCTCCTCTTTTTTCTTTTCATGAAGAAATTGGAATTTGAGAAGTATCTGGAGTGGGATGTATCCGAGAGCTTGTATGTTGATGACTGTTATGGTTCCGGATATGATTTTTTCTTCTTTGAGGCGATTGATGGTGTATCTGACTGTTTCCTGGGATTGTCTTGTTCTTTTGGCTATTTCTGAGAAGGGCATTCGTGCGTCTGTATCAAGGCAATGAAGGATCTGTCTTGTTTTTTGGTTAAGAGTGATTTCCATGAATTTTTTACTGTTATTATATTTGGTATTTAAATTACTTTTGATTAATAGTTAAAAAATAATCAATACTTTAATATATATCAAACAACACTATAACTACTAGAAAGTAATTAAAAACGAGGTATCAACATGACGAACGTGTATCAAATTGGATCAAGGATTGCGGGGGTAGTGGGATCGCAAATACCCTCCTTGGTAGCGTGCGCTATCCTGACCGGAGGCGACCTGGAAAAGACAGTGCAATATCATCTCATTAATGCAGGCATTCGTTGGACGAGTGCAATATTAGTGGCGGGTACTTGGGATAATTTTATGACTTTAACGTTGCCTTTAATGTTGCCAGAGTATGCAGGTTATGCTGGAGGAAGATATGTTTACGGGAAAATAGATAGTCTTGTACGAAAATAACGACATATTTATATATACACGTATTCTCGTACATAAACGAAATTACGTATGTATTATCCAAATCCATGAGAACGACGAAGACTACATTCACCGTGGCCATCCCTGCAGATCTCAAGAAGCGCATGGATGCGCTTCCTCACATCAACTGGCCTGAGTACTTGAAAGAGCGCTTGGAAGTGCGGATGGCTGAACTCAGGAAATTCGAGGAGTTAAGAAATTCCGGCACCTTAGCAAAGATGATGCTGACTGATGCGAGGAGGAAAAGATGACATCAGTCACCCTTCCTGTTTCTGCTGAATTTAAGGATAATCTCAAAGAGTTCTCTTGGATTAACTGGAGTGAACTTTCCCGCGAGGAAGCAAGAAAGAAGGTCATCTTTGAGAATTACCTGAAGACCAGAAAACTTTCCGAAGATGATGAAAGATTCTGCGAGGAGATTGATTGGCATCCGGTTGATGAATTGCCCTTTAAAAAATCATTCATCAAGGAAATGGAAAAAGGCAGAAATCAGAAGACAATCAAACTCGAGGATATTTCTAAAATCTGGAAATGAGAATGCATAGATGGGATAAGATTTCTTAAATACGTGTTGCTGTCAGCTCGTTAGAGGTGATGGCTTATGTATGAAACGAAGTTTTTTATTGGTTTGGATGTGCATAGCAAGAGCACTGATTATGTGGTGCGGTCGTGGCATGGTGAT
>JBDRSD010000092.1:0-11407 GCA_043825215.1 Nanobdellota archaeon | reverse complement strand
CCAAAGTCAGGATGCTTGGTCACGCGAGCACGGCCGAGGGTGTCTGCCCTAGTTTCCGTGACCTGGTTCGATGGGTTCCGTACAGTGATGCTCTGTCCAGCAACGTCATTGTAGGTGGTTGTCGTGGTGACCTCGTCTGTTGTGCCGAGTGCTGCTTTCACTTCAACAGTCCTTCCCAGCTTGTCTGTCTTTGATCTTGTCCGGATGCCTTTTGCATCAGTGATTGTCGTGTAATGGTAATTGGGTTCGCCAGAGTATGCGAATTCAGAATACACGCCGCTCGGGTATTCTCCGAGAGGGTACACCTTCTTCTGGCGCATGAGGGGGCTTGTCTCGTATTCTGTATGGGTTTTTTTCCTGTCTGCAGGAAGAGTTGTCATCAATATCGGTTCGCTCTGCTTTTCAGGAAGCCCTATCGCATTGAATTCTTTTTCCGTTACGACAGGTCGGCTTTGGGCGTCAAGCGTCTTTCCCACGTAGTCCTTTCCAAGCCCGTCTGCGTACGACCATGCTTCCATGTTCTTTCCTGTTTCTATCCGGGTATACGTGTGCACGTAATTGAGGTCAAGAGGATCGAAGTCGGTCGGATCATAATTGAGCCCTGCTGGTCCTGTCTCAATACCGTAGACGTACTCGTAACACGTTGACCAGCCAGGTGTTGTGCATGCCTGGGCAGTGTGATAGGTGTCTCCAGGCAGGAATGCCTTTGTGAGCCTCCAGAGCTTGTCATACAGGTATCTTGTCACAGCATTGTTCGGGTCAGTCTGTTTTTCGACATTTCCCATGATGCCGTATGATGATGTGCTTGTGAATGAAGAGCTGCATGAAGCGTCCTTGCATTGCTGGATGCATGTGGGATAGGCTCCTCCTGTGTTTGAACAGCCGTCGTTCGGGCCGTAGAATGTCTTTGTCTTGATTCCTGTGCTGTCTTGGACTTCAGTCGCCCGCCCATAGACGTCTATTTCATTGATCTGGGACTGGAGTTTCCACTCGGTGTCCCCAATCTGGTTGTTGGGAGGAGTTCCTGCATCCTCCCAGGCGTATGTCTGGTAGGGATAATAATTTCCTGACCCTGAGGGTTTTTCCTGATAATTGGTCTTTGATGCTCCAAGGACATTTGTCCATGCAGTCGGGATGATCCCGCTGAATCCTGCAGGATTGCTTCCTGTCGCAGCCACCCTCTGGTATGACAGCATGTTCTTGTTCTTCATCGCAAGGTAGATCTGATATTGCGGATCTTCTGGCGCAGTATCATATTCCCAAGCATACGTGACATAATCGACTTTCTGCTTGTTGTCCGAGTTTGTCATAGTACTCTTTCTCATCTGGCCTGTCTCAGGGATGTAGTCGTATGATTGGGTTGTTATCATGCCGTCCTGCATTGAGGTTGATTGGGTAAAATATGGCCAGATTGATTTGAATGCGTAATTGTAATTGCAATCTCCAAGGTTTGAACTGTCATAATTTACTCCTCCTAGATTGCCTTCGGCGTATTGGTTTTTTTCTGGGAAGTTAAACTGGGAATATGTTTGTTCTGCGATTGGTATTGTCGGATTATTTTGGGCATATACTGCAGAATGATAGGGTGTTCCTCTTTTTACTCGATAGCTGATTCCTATTGTGGGTTTGCACCAGATATCTTGCCCATAGTTGATTATTCCGTCAAGGTATTGGTTTCCTGATTTTATCGTTGTATATTCTGTGACAGTTTTTCCGTAACCAGAAACACTTTTTGTCATTTTTGGATATTCAATATAGATCGAGTCTGATCTCATTTCTTTTGCAGGCCAGGTCTGAGAGAGGGTGAATGCGCTCTGGTCGAGGGTGGCTGCTCCTGTCTCATATTGATAGTTTGTAGCGACAGTATTTCCCAATCCATCGTCAGTTGTCACTGATTTGAGCCGTAAACCTCCTTTTTTCAGATAGCATGTGTCTGGATTTTGATAACAATCTGCTGCCGCGCCGTATTGGTTCATGAGCAGGTTTTTCTTGTCTGAGTCATAGTTGTACTTATTGCATTCATACTCATATGTAACTTTTCCTCCGGTGGGGAATTGAACGTAGTGAAGTACCCATGCAATAGACCTATCATCCGTTGCGCCTCCTGCGATGCAGACTTCGTGTTCATCTTCACCTCCTCCTTCGTGAGGAAGAAGGTATGAGTAGAAGTCAAACGCGTTTCCTCCTGCAATCTGGGTGCAGATTCCTTGAACATTATATCCATTATTTTGCAAGGTGATAGGTTGATTGGGAGGGCCTCTTGTTTTTATGCATAAATCTGAATCACCATAGTATTGTTGGCAGGTCAATATTTCTTGGTCTGGAGAGATGCCGTTGTAATACCCGAACCAATCATCTGCAAAGCGATAATACAGCCTATCGGGGCGATAGTAGGTGAAAGTTGTCGGAGGGAGTGGCACGTTATCTTTTCCAAATAGTTGGAACTGGCGGAGCGTCAATCTTCCTTTGGAATAGTCTCCATCGGCTCCTTTGGCAAGGTCATAATAATTATTGCTGAATTCAACCTTTTGTAATATTGTTTCTGGAGATTGTTTATTCGTGAGGACAATAGTTGACAACCGTTTTGAATTGCTGTTACCAAAAGTATCTTTTTTATCTAACCTGCTGGCTGTGGTGAAGGTGGCAGTATGAGTTGGTGTCTCAATAGAAGAAATGTATGCTTCTTGATAATTGGCAATAAATCTTCTATAGAAGATATATACTTCGTTTGTAGCTCCTTTTTCAGCTATGCCTTGAAATGCAAATTCGTGGGTTTCCGGTGCTCCTATATACTCACCTGAAGTTGGCCGCATATTTCCTATGACGTTGGGGTATTCGTATCCAAACGGACCTATGACATTATATCTTAGCCTTACCCAGCTCCCCTTGTCGTCATTGGTTGGGCCATCGCCAGTAGTATCGCTATAATCAGCGCTCAAGATCTGTGTCAGGTACCATGCGTATACGTAAGGTGTTTCTTCCCTGTTTTTTGTGTCACTAGGTTCTGTTGTGAATGACCCGCTGTTTACTGCGCATTTGAATTTTTTCAACTCAGGAGAAGAGATGCTTCTGGTGACAGCCTGCGAGAAAGTATAGTTTGTTCCATCAGAAGTGGTTATTGTCCATTTCTCTATATCATTCCCTGCACCTTTTAACGAAGTAATCTTGTACGTATTCCAATTATCCATGAACCAGTTTGTTTTGTCTTGTGAAATCAATTGGCCGCTTCCTCCTGGAAAGCTGACGCTATAATAGTCCTGGTCTCCACAATCGCACAATTTCCCTTGATCATAGCATCCATTAAAACAGCTATTTTCATTGAGCCAGCCTCCTCCATGATTCTGGCCTTGGCTTGCTTTATATCCATCAGGGATTCCCCTGACGTTTCTTATGATGACTCCCGAACCAAGGTCAAATCCCAGGCCTATCCAGCTTGCTTCGTCTTCCAACCTGTTGGATGCTGAATAGCTCATGGCTAGGGGATAGTCCATTCCTCTTCCAGGAATAGTCATGAGTGGGAAGGATTGTGCCATTCTTCCAGTATATCCGGGATCGCCTCCCCCTCCTGCAACGGAAAATGAAGTGGCTTCAGGCGCTCCGCCTGAACTATCTCCGAGTGCGAAGTATTGTGTGCTAACTATGACAAGTACCATTATCAACATTATCGATGCTCTTTTCATCTTTTCCTCCACTTGTGCAATTGATTATGGTGTCCAGCGAAAACCGACACGCGCTTCTCTGTTAATACTTGTTGTATCGACAGGATATGGTGATCGGCCGCCTGGATTTGCAGTTCCAGTAGTATGAGTTTCTTGATAACCTGCGCCAACTCCAATATCAAGTGTTCCTCTACCAACATTAAATTGTGTCATCCCGCCAATTCCAGGATAAATCATGATATCTCCACCAATTGACGTGGAAGATACGTCAAAACCGGATCTCTGGTTCTCAAGCACAGTTGATGAATGTTCAGGAGACACCATAAGATTTCCATCTGGCCCTCGCACATACGTTCCTGTTGTTGCTCGGGTTGTAACAACCGCATTTTCACTCGCAGCTCCTGCTGTCCCAAAATTCAAACCCGCTTCTACTCTGGGAGTGTTCAATTCTGCATTAATATTGATGGTTGCATCTGGTGATCTGCTCTGACTTTGGTCTGTTGTGGTGTAACCTAATTTTGCTCCTCCTGATGGATTGGGGTTGAGATCCCTTCTTGTCGAGCTTTGCGATGACATATCATTATTCTGCTCTTTTGCGACACCCACAGAAATTGCCTTATATGATAACGATCCTTGTGAATGTGTTCCAAAAGGACTTTTTCCAGTTTGCAGAGTTGCCTGCACATCACCAACATTGGCTCTCCCTGAAAATATTGTTCTTCCTAAACTGCTTCTTTGTTGGTCTTGGGAACTAAATCCTCCTGCAGTCCCTAGCTTATTTCGAGTTGCTGTATATGCTTGATTAGGGGAGGAACTATAATATACATCAAATGTAAATCTTGGCTTATCTTCTGTCATCCCGCTCGGATCAATAAACTTCAGCGGATTATTGGCAGCGTATGCGTAGTTGCTTCCGATGCGTGTGATGGGGTCAACGCTTGCGAATGTTCCTGTTCGTGGGTTCATGTAGCGTGCTCCGAAGTACATGAGGTTTTCGTTGTCTGCTTCTTTTCCAGTGAAGGTATATTTGGGCTTGTCTGCTGCGAAGCTTTGTTTCGTGAGTGTCTTTCCGTAGGGGTAGGAGTTGTACTTGCTGACCATGAGGCCTTCGCCGCTGACGGACATCTTGTTCGAGCTTAAGAAGTCTTGCCCGTAATACACCAGTTTTTCGTCACTATCGATGCTTGCGATAAGCCCTCCTGAGTAGACGTACATGGTGTTTCCAGAAGTGCCGGTAAGGCGTTGTCCCTCGTCGGGATTTGATGTGGTTTGCATGATTGGAAGGCCTGCCTGTCCGACAAGCATCTCACTTCTCTGGTCGGATCGCGGTACGCTACTGAGGAGGATTATTATTGCGATAATGGCAACTAGTGCTACTATTGCTATTGGAACTGTCTCCCTCCGCATGTAGTTCATTTCTGGACGCTCTTGCTTTTTAAATATTTTGTTTTTTTACGGGCATTTGTTGTCATACGTCTTGGTCTGGATGAGCCCGTCTGGGTAGTAGGTGTAGGTGGTGAGGAGGAAGTCTGGGTCAGGATCTTTGTCGATCCAGACTGATTCGAGCTGGTTTAGGACATTGTACTTGTACAAGACGACCTTGTTGTTCGGATAGGTCATCGATATCATGTTGCCTGCGTTGTCGTAAGAATATAATAGGGTTGCATCATTTGATTGGCCTTCGACATGTCTGATCTCTTTTCTTACCTGTCCTCGGCCATCGTAATAATAACAATAGGTTGAATCCCCTGTGTAGGTGTTCTCCACGGCTACTAAGCGGCCTTTTGGGCAGGAAAATATGTCATTGCAATTATCTGTTCCCGAACAGGGACTTGGAGCTCCGTTGTATGTGTCATAATAATAGGTCACATCCACGCCATTATCCTCGTAATCGACTGTCTTTAAACGATTCAACGAATCATAGGCGAGCCTTGTCTTCCTCGTGCACCCGTACGTCGCAGGGTTCTCGGAGGAGAAATCCTCAGAGAACGTGCACCCGTCAGCACTCAAGAGTACATTTCCATTGTCATCAAACACGAGATTCCGTCTTGTTCCATAATCCGGACCATACGATATTCTCACCCTGCCAAGCGTGTCAGCACGTGTCTTCGATTCCTGTTGCGAAGGATTCTTCACATTAACTGAACGGGAAGCTGCATCATTGAAGTACGTGTCTGTCGCGGTAAAACCAAGGTCAGTCGTGCCTTTCTGCAATGTGATGCCATCAGACCACACATTTCCACCATTGAAACGATTATTGTTCACCTTCACAAATACGTAATCCTTGCCATTGCAATTTGTGCCAGCATCAGAAAGTTGATACTCAATGCACCATCGTGTCCAAGAAGTCGGCACGGGCTCCAACCAAGGATACTGGACTGCATCAGAGTTAAACCAATACGCCTCAGATTTCGGTTGTGTGGCGTCAACACATCCAAGCTGGATGAAGAATCTCGCTCCATTATATCCGCAATTGCTTTCACACTTGACATCGGCGCAAGCCAAATACTTTGTGGAATGATCATCATCTAATTTCACCCGCTGATTTGTTGTGCACGGATGGAAAATATCAGATGGATCCTGTTTCAACGCCTTCTTCCCATACCGTACATTGTTCACTGATGAATCCAACGAATAATCCTCAGTACAATCCCAAAATGCAATATTATCGAACTCAAAAGACGGATTCAGCACAAAATTATTCGCTACAGACTCGACAGAACGTCCAAGCCTGTCTGTGAAACTCGAAGAAGCCACCCCATTCTCATTGATAACCATAGAGAACCAATACCCCTGATTCCCCCCATACAGGTTCTGCGAGAAAAGAGATATATCCGTATCTCCCCTAGGGAATATCTTCTTCACCCGATTCAATGGGTCAGCATAATACTCGAACTTCGTCGTCTTTGCAGAACTAGGAGGAGCGGCAGGAGTATACGTTCCTGCAGAAAGCGTCAGCTCAAAGCCTTCTGTCGACTTCTCCACGAGACCTCGGGCATTGAACACCTTGTTCGACCGCGCGCTCACCGACGTCGTCTTCATTGCCGTCGTCGTCAGGTCACGCCCGAGCCCGTCAGTAAAGGCATATCCTTGCGGGGTCTGCGTCGCGCTCATCTTCTTCTGCGTCGAGACATAATTCAGGTCGCAATACTGCGGCTGGTTCTCTGAGCAAGCCGGATTTGCGATATTCGCAGAATAATGATACGTGTACGTCTCGGTCGGGCTTCCGATCGTATCCGGAGGAATAGCTTTCTTCCACAGGCGCATGTACCCATCATATGCAAAGCTCGTCACCACGATATTCGGATCAGTGATCGATGACAAGGTCCCATCATTGTTATACGCTGCTGTCGTAGCCAGCTTTGAGCTGCACGACCCGTCTTTGCACTCCTCCACACAAGTCAGATATCCATTCTTCAACCCGGCGCCGCTGTTGCAGGAATTGCTGTCACCAAAATAATACTTCGTCTTGAAACCCATGGGGCTAGTCTTCTGCGTCAAGTGGCCAAAATTGTCATAAGCGTCAAACGTTGTCGTCTGCCACTCATTCGTATCCACTGCACCATTCACATCCTTGTCGATCCACCCCGACTCCTTCTCCGGATACATGCGCCCATCCCCATACTTATCTATATAGGGCGAATACATGATGCTGTCCATCCACCTCATGTTTGCAAGAGTCGATGAAAAGATACTGTTCTGCTGCCCAGGAACATTCTGATGCCCCACTCCAACAAGCGCAACCTGCGTCAGCATGTTCTTGCCAGAAGGGCCCATAGTAGAAATATATTCATATGCATAACTCTTATCTGTCGTCCGATACGGACCTGATTCGAGACTTCCGGACTGGTATTCTTTTACCTCTTTCAACAATCCCTCAGCATTATATACGTAATCCGCTGTCTTCGACGTTCCATCGACCGTCGTCACTGTTCTCGTCAACTGGCTCACCCCTGAGATGATACGGTATGTTGGGATGTGCTTTCCAGGAGCCCCGGACTCGTCACGATATGCCATTGGACCCTGCCACGCTCCATCGGGATTCACCGGAGCATTCGCCTTCTCGACAGGAGTGTAGGTATTAACGACCTTGCTGACCATCGTGCCAGACGCATCATATTGCCTGACCTCCTTGATGAGCCCTCGCTTCCACTCATTGCTCGTCATGAAACCACCGACAGGGACACTCTCGAACCGTCCCTTCTCGGCCTTGCTGCTCTTCCACTTATAGAAATCAGCATCCTGCTCATCCTTCGGCGTGATAAAATACGTCTCCGTATACCCATTCCCATTTCCGACCGTCGTCGTCACCTTGCCATATGCCACATAATTATTTACCAGGCCAATCGTATTCCAGTTCATGAACGTCATCGCACCAGACTGATGCGTACCGCAGATCGTCGGGTACCCTGGCTGGCACACAAAAGGGGGACCAAGGCTGCAGATTGCAGGATTGTTTGGCTCGCAATAATTGGTCGAGCTAGAATCCGTCACCTGACCATTGATGTATGGCTTTTGCGACGCCACACCGCCTTCGTATGAGAACGTCGTCAAGGTCGCCTGCGGATTACCATTGTCACTCCTCCCATGATCCTCAAGGATGCTTGCCACACGAGGACCGCCTCCCTTGCCCTTGAGGACACAGGTCGGATCATCGTTGTCATGCCAATAATTGACACAATCCAGATCAACGGAAGGATCGCAAGGTGTGTATTGATAGCAGTTGCTCTCATACGTGTACGTCACCGTTCCTTTCGTCGGATAGGTAATCATCTTCAGGTTCCAGGCCTTACTGTTGTCATCTGAGACATATGTGCACCACCAGGATCCTTCCTGACAAGCACCATGGCCGCCATCCCACTCAGTCTGCGAATTCGAATAATAACCCCACGGATCAGTATGCAGCACGCCAGACACCGACGATGACGTGCTCACGTCAAACGACGGATTGTCTGTCGCAGATTCCCTATCCCCATAATCAAAGGTCCACGCAGGCATCGAATTATCAGCATCAGTCTTCCCATACTGCCTGACAGAAAGCAATGTACGCTGGCCAAATGCCTCGCCACTTCGCGCCTTCAATTTCCTATCACCGGAATTCCCTGTCGCATACGTGAACACGAGTTTCGAAATCCGTGACCCAGCCAAATCCTTGATCATGATGCAAGACAATTCACCCACCTCCCCCGCAAGAGGATTCTCGCCAGTATCCTGCACACAATCAGCATCGGCATCGTTATAGATGAACTCTGTAGTTGCAACTGGAGTCGTAATCATCCGAATCCCCGTCAGGTCGCTCCTCGTCGTCGATTTCGTGTTCCGATTCACATAGATCTTGTACTGGCCATTGCCAGCGATGTTGTACGTCAGATAATCATCCTTATTCGTGCCGAAACGGGCTTCTGCCAACTTCTCTTGTTTCACTTCCACCTTCTGGCCCCAAGACACGTAATCGAACAGCACATAACTTCCCTTATCGTTCGGATCAAACCCATTCCCGCCGACATCCTGATGATCAGCAGTCTTCATATCCCGAAGCAACCAGGACACAGGATGGGACTTCCTCTCCGTCCTCAATCCCGTCTGCAATGCGCGGTTCCTGTCAGGAGTATTGTAATTAACAGCTTGATCTGTATAAATATATTCGAAAGTGTCTACCGCGCCGCCACCAGACGCACCTTCTGAATCTGCTGCAAGATACTGATAGGCTGTGTTCGTCTGGTCAGGACAGGTACGTGTGCCCGTACTCTTCTTCGGCTTCCACTTCTTAACCTGAAACTTGAAATTATTCATATAAGGCGCCATTGTCGCAGCATCATACCCGACAACAGAACCACTAGAAAGCCCTTCAGTGAAAGAATCCCCTGCAGGAACCCAGCTGTATTCGCCTTGAACCCAGTTGAGGTCATTAGGATAGGCCCCGCCAAAAAACACTTTTTCCGTATACGGATACGGACAGATGCAGGCGACAGAACAAGCCTCTTTTTTTTCTTCTGGATCATCGCAACCTCCATAATAGTTGTCGCACAAATACTTGTAGCTATATCCAATATTTGACGAAGATGCAGGACTGCTAGGCGTACCCCCCGGATAGTTCGACGCGCCGTTCAACCCCGCGATGTCATCAGCAGTGTATGTACGCCGTGCGCCTGCCTGCGGCGCAAGATTGATGTTGGTAGTATATTCCCAGGCCAATGCGCTATTTTCTAGGACACCAGAATTCGTCTCGCCGAAATCATACCGTACACCCGACGGATCGATCACCTGAAAATATTTGAACATCTGATAATTACCACCCAACCCATACGTGACACGTAACGGCTGGTAGGGAGTTGCCTTGAACGATGCAGCATCTGTCTGCGGATCGTAGGTATACATCATCCTCGAAGCGCCTCCAGGAAAGCTCAAGAAAAAATTATCCTGCATGCCTCCTTCCTGATAATACAAGTCATCATTCTGCTGCATAGCCCCATCCCTATATAGCTGCCTTGAACCCAAAGGGCACTCAATTGGAATATCCTGAATATCTTGCCGTTTTCCGATGCACGTCTTAGAATACCTCGGCTCCGCGTAGTGGAAATGTCCACTATCGCTCTTCCCGGACAGCACCCAGATGCGCGGATGGACATATACCCAATACGTGGGATTTGATGTGCCTTCCTGGGCCCATTGCTTGCATTGCTCCTTCAATGTGGTCATGATATCAGTATACGAATAGTCCAGCAAGAACTTATTATTGTCGACATTATTGTTGTCGTAGCCAAAGACCTTGATGTGCGTCGAACCTAGATTTCCATTCAAGTCATACGTATCATAAATGCAGCCAAGCCTTGCACAATAATTCTTGACAGATGACTTTCCTCCCTCCTGAGCTTCTGTCTGGGATTCTGCCCCCTCGACCACGCAATTATCCACCCATTTATACGAATCAGCGCTGCAGCTCGACCTGCAGACCGCGTCATAACAGCACGTCGTCCCAGAGGGGCAGCCTGCGTCACTCGGACATGTCTGACAGTTCTCTCCTTCTTCGGGAGGACCGCCGTTTCCGCATGTATTGCTGTCAGATCCACACGTTCCCTGCAATGTGCAGACCAAACCAGGGGCGCAACCTCCCTGATGGTTGATAGAAGGATTCTGGCAATCCCAACTCCCGCAACTCGATGAGACCGGAATCTGGTCTGCACCGTTTCCACGACGGCAAAAATAGCCATTCTGATATATATTCACCCCACACGTCTCACCCATACCTGAGCAATACCCTGTTGACGGGATGGGATTTCCAAACGCGTCATGCTCTACGCAGCAATCCCGCCCATCCAAGCAACCAGCATCCTCAGGGCAAGTCATGCAATTCTCACCAAAGTTCTGCTGCCTGTCACCGCAATACCCTGAAGACGACTGGCAGACTCTCTGATTCGGATTCGAATGATACGCACACGTCCCTGACTTGCACCCATCCTGGTGATACAGACAATCCTCACATGCACAATTCTCGCCAAGCTGGCAGAAGCCATCAGGATAACAACCGACAGTCTCCCGCGTACAATCCTCAGGACGGCAAGGGCGCGGATTCCCATTTCCGTCATAACAATCTTTCCTGATCTCGCCATTCTTGTTGACGCACGCACCAATCTTTGCCACATTCAGCCTCGTCGAATCAGACTGCAATGTCAGCTCGTCGACAAAACCGTTCACGCCGCGCTGCATAGAACCGATCTGGATTGCAAATCCCAATCCGACAGGCCCTG
>JBDRSD010000091.1:0-2427 GCA_043825215.1 Nanobdellota archaeon | reverse complement strand
GCTTCAAAGCTGAATTCGAGGGTTTCTGTGAAGATTTCCGGATCAGGCCAGAACCTGATGATCGTTCCGGTCTTGTCTGTCTCTCCTGTGATCGTGAGGTTATTTGCTGGCTCGCCATGGTCATAGATTTGGTTGTGGACTTTCCCGTTCTTCAGGACCGTGACATCGAGTTTTATAGAGAGGGCGTTGACGACAGAGACGCCGACGCCGTGCAGCCCTCCGGAGACCTTGTAGGAGGTCTTGTCGAATTTTCCCCCGGCGTGAAGCTTTGTCAAGACCAGTTGCACTGATGACATCTTGTAGCGCTCGTTGTAGTCGATGGGAATCCCTCTGCCGTCGTCTTCTACAGATACTGAATTGTCTTTGTGGATGGTTGTGGTGATGTTCTTGCAAAAGCCAACCATTGCTTCATCTATGGAGTTGTCGACGACTTCAAAGACGAGGTGGTGGAGTCCTCTGGGTCCTGTGCTTCCGATGTACATGCCTGGCCGTTTTCGGACTGCTGAGAGTCCTTCGAGAACGGTTATTTTTGAGCCGTCATAGGATGAAGATTCGGTCTTGTCTGCCATTGGTAAGTATTTCTTTTTCCCGTAAGTTTTTCACGATTTCTCGACGGAGAAATATATGAGAAAAGGAGCGCTCTTGCTTTAAATGTGTTTCGGTTTTACTGACGAGAAACAGGGCTCTTTTTACTGTTTAAGATTCTTAGGACGAGATGGGTATTTCTCTTCGAAGATAGCATCTTCGTGCTCGCCCCATTCGATGGGTTCTTCTTCTTTATTCAAGGGCATTTATGTACCCGCGGGCGAATGCTTCTTCTTCTGGTGAGATCATGCCTTCTTCAAGCTCTCGGTCCATTTCTTCTTCGTTGTAGAAGTCTTCGCTTTCGTTCTCGGGTTCAAATACTGCTTCTTCGTAATAGTAATCTTCTTTCATCATATCCACCCCCTTGGTAAAATCGATGAAAAGATTTATTAATATATGTTTATTCCATATATTATATATGGCATATATGCGGTATATTCGCTGACGGATAATTTCCGGGGGTGTATATGGACGTACGGCGGCTCATCAAGTTCGGCAATAACTCATTTGTCATCTCCCTGCCGAAGAATTGGATCGTCAAGAACAAGCTTTCCAAGGGAAGCTTGCTCTATCTCATCAATACTGAAACCCAGATCATCATCTCGCCGCAGAAGACCAAGAAGGACGGTGAGGAGAAGTCGATCACCCTTGATCTTCGCGATGCACTCTTTGAGACGATACGAAGGAAGATCATCGCATGCTATATCAACAACTACAAGGAGATCAAGATCCTGTTCTCGTCGAATAAGTCAGCAGCAGAAATCAGGTCCATCATCCAGAACCTGATGGCGCTAGAGGTCATCGAACAGGGGACGAATGTGATTATGGCAAAGGATTACCTGAACATGAATGATATTGCCCTGATGAACCTGGTGCGCAAGATGGACACGATAATAAGGACGATGTTCATGGACCTGAACCAGGTCTTGTCCAAAGGGCAAGTGCGTGACCAGGGAGAGCTCGCAGAGAATTTCAATTCAAGGGATGGGGATATCAACAGGCTTACATTTCTCATCATGCGCTATGTGAAGTACGTGCTCATGGAGCCGGAGATGAAGAAGGAGGGTGACGATTATGATTATCTTGTCTTTTACGAGCTTGCGCAGTATCTGGAACGCCTCGCAGACGAGCTGAAGCGCGCGGCAAGGACTGTCACAAAAGAGAAGATAAAAAATCCGAATGATATCATACAGACCTTTGCGGGAATTGAAAAGCTCTATCTGAACGCCATGAAGACGTATTATAACAAGGATAATGAGGCAGCGTATAAGGTCGCGACAGAGAAGAACCCCATCCTGACAAGCATTGTCGATCTCATCAATGCTCCCGGAAGTGACCTGGGTTCCCAGCGCATCTTCGAGATGCAGAGAAGGATGGTGTCAATCATCAGCAGCATGCTCAGGCTTGTGTACCAGTAAATAGAGGGTGTATGCAAGCTGTGTATTTGGGATTACTTTATCTCCTTGGCCTTGATGTGCTTTCTCCCGTCTGCGGATTTTTTTGGCCGAAAGCGCTTGATATGCACGCGTCCGAGGATTGCAAGGATGAAAAAGATGAGAAAAAGAACGATAGCAAGAGGTAATGCGATGATGACGATGATCGCTGTCGCTATGATTCCGATGATCGATACGATGATCCAGATGATGATTTTTAACAGGTTCATATATGGCATGAAGAACTCGCGCTTTTAATATTTTATTGTGCTGTGTTGCATAACTCCTTTGTCTCTCTGAGAATGTGTTAATGGTTATGCTCTTGAGTATTGTCTGATTTTCTGGTATGCCCAGATTTTGGCGCTTGCTTCCTTGATCATGCCAATTTCACTTGTTGCACGCAATGTTT
>JBDRSD010000090.1:0-44727 GCA_043825215.1 Nanobdellota archaeon | reverse complement strand
AGCAATACCAAAAATCACGATTTTGAGAACTTCCGCTTCAACACCACACCAAAATTTCATCAAGACCTCAAAAAATGCCAAATTCTCCATAGGAAATAGGAGAAAGAAACCAAAAATCACTCAGAAATCAGATTGTGCCGTACACATTGCTCTTCTCACCGCAACCTTTAAATATTACTTCGTCTTACTTGGTCTTATGGAATCGATCACGATCAAAGTGGACGAGAAGATGGCACGGGAAATCGAGAAAGCAATGGATCCCCTCTATGCGACAAAGACCGAATTCATCAGGGAAGCGATACGAGGGAGAATAGAAGAAATCCAGAAACAAAGAGCGCTTGCATTGCTCCGTAAAAACTTCGGGGCAGCAAAAACAAAGACGCCGCTAGAAGATGATGAGAAGATCAGAGAAGAAGCAGGACGAGAATTGGCAAAAAAATATGGGTTCAATCTAGATTAGCTCTTCAGGTTTTTTCACAATACAGATATCCTGTAATTCATCAAAATGATGGTCTCTTGTCACGCATATTGCATCATTATCCCGTGAGAGAATTGCATGTACTACATCAGGAAAAGGGATGTTGCGTTTTTTAGAAAGAGTCTTTGCTTCTTGAGCTTGCTTCTTAGAAAACATTATGTATAATAAACACTGTCTGGAAGACTCAAACATTCTTTGGATCGTTCCATCATCGAAACGCTTTCTTAATTCTATGATACTCAATTCAGAATACAGAATAATTCCTCTCTCTTGCACAACCTTCTCTATAAACTGAAATGCCCACTCACCTAAAGGCCTTATTTTATCCTTTCTGTTTTCCCAGTAATCTATCCAGATATTCGTGTCAAGATAGTATCGTACTACCTGACTGTTATTGAATAATCATTCATAAAGTCTCACTCAAAAAATCCGGAGCGATCCTGCCCCTGCCGAAAGTATTCCAGTTCAATCTATCCACTTCTATCCCTTCACTGGACACCTGACAGAAAACATTAAAAACAACACATGCTTTTAGGATTCCTATGGGATTATTTGATGATGTTCTCAGAAGCGACCAGACGCTCATCAAGAACGAATCAGCACTGGATTACGAATTCCTGCCAAAGATGCTTCCCTACCGGGAAAACGAGCAAAAATACATCGCAGCAGCTATAGCTCCCCTTCTCGCAGGCCGAAACGCAAGAAATCTCATGATCCACGGCCCCCCAGGCATAGGCAAGACCGCCGCAACTAAGGCAGTCCTTCGTGAACTCGAAGAAAAGGTAGATGAACTCGACATCGTCTTTCTCAACTGCTGGAAACACAACAGCACCCATAAGATCGCCCTTGAGATCTGCGACCAGATAGGCTACAAGTTCACCCAGAACAAGCGCACACCCGAGCTCTACAAGATAATATCTGGCATCGTCAACAAGAAAGGCTGCGTCCTTGTCTTTGACGAAATCGACAAGGCAGAAGAATACGACTTCCTCTACACCCTTCTCGAAGAGGTCTACAAGCGATCCATCCTTCTCATCACCAACTACAGGAGTTTCCTCCTCGAACTCGACGAACGCATCAAGAGCCGCCTCACCCCAGAACTCTTGGAATTCAAGTCCTACAGCCAAAAAGAGACAGAAGGCATCCTTCGCGACCGGCTCTCCTATGCCTTCTTTGACAATGTGTTCACAGACGACGCATTCAAAATAATCGCAGACAAGACATATGAGCACAAGGACATCCGCGTCGGCATCTTTCTCCTGCGCGAAGCAGCACTCATTGCCGAAGGCGAAAGCAAGAAGAAAATCGAGAAAGCCCACGCCGAAGCCGCACTCACGAAACTTGACGACTTTGCCACCAAGAAGACAGGCGAACTCGACGAAGAGGCACAACTCATCCTCGGCGTTGTGCGAAAGCATCCGGGAAGCAAGATCGGCGACCTCTTTCGCGAATACGAAAAAGCAGGCGGAAAGGCAAGCTACAAGACATTCCAACGAAAGATCGCCATCCTCGACGAAGGCAGATTCGTCAGCCTAGCAAAAGAAAAGGGTGCTGGCGGGAATACGACGATTGTAAATAAGAGCCTGAGCGAATACTGAATAATCACAAGTTTTATATATGAGATAAGATTAATCTTATTTGGTGATCTATGTGGATGTTGCAATTACGAGAATGAGTTCGCGTGGGCAGATTGTTATCCCCTTAGAAATGCGAGACGATATTGCTGAAGGTGAAAAATTAGTCATCATGAAGCATGACAAGCAAATTATCATGAAGAAAGTAAGTGATATGGATGAAAGCCTGAAAGATGACCTGGTTTTTGCCAAGCGAACTGAAGAAGCATTCAAGCGGCACGAACGCGGCCTTTTTAAAGAGATGGAAGCAGAGGCATTTCTTAAAGAATTGAAAAAATGGTAATTGTCCGGTTTGAACCTTTTTTTGAAAAAGCAATCAGAAAAATCAAGGATGCGGAATTGAAGACCCGGATAAAAAAACAGATCACAAAGATTATCTCGACACCAACAATTGGAAAGCCAATGAGGTATAACAGAAAAGGGACACGAGAAGTCTACATCCCCCCTTTTCGGCTCTCATATATGTATTTCGAAGAAGAAGGTAGAATTCTCTTCCTTGACCTGTATCACAAGGATGAACAATAATTCATTTACCTATTTTTTGCTTCCTTCTCTGTCCTTATCCAACCAATAGATCAAGTGCGCTTGCGCAGTATTTACCTGGTCTGCCCAGTATTGAGAGGAGTCGGAAAGCTGGTAAGATCGCATGCGGGACTGGATCCTTCCTTCTTTGAATTCTATTCCCTCTCCAACAATCCAGTCAATATGGCAGTCACAATCATTGTCGTACATATGCATCCGTTCCCCTTTGTATGGAACACTGAGGCTCTTGTTCAGAAAGTTTTCAGGGCTTGATTCCTTGTCTTTTGCACAGCCAAGGATTGCTGCAAGGCTTATGGTTCCAATCATTATTGTCTTTGTTATGTTGTCTCTCGGTTATACCCTCTATAAACTCTTCATCAGCTTTAAGGACAGTACCCAGGACGACAAGACAGCATTCATCGAGAAAATTCAAGCTATCCCTGAAATCGGACTCATCTCCCTTCTTGGAGGGCAATATGATTTGAGTGTGGGTATTGTTGGCAAGGACAATTTCTCAGTCGAAAAAATCATCACAGGAATACTCCACGACTATGGAACCATTGTCCAGGCAAAAGATATATCCATCATCACAGACCTTCGACAATACAACAAAAAATTTCTTGGACAGGAAATTTGCGAATGGAGACTATTTCCCTGTACGCTCCAAACAGAACCCGATGAGCTTGATAGGAAGATACTCCGGACATTTGCCAAAGAAGCAAAGCAGCCGCTTGCAACCCTTGCCCAACAAATGGATATTGACAGGGGTACCCTCAACTATCGCATCAAACGCCTTGAAAAAGCGGGTATTTTGCTAGGATACCGTGTCATCCTCAATCGAGAGCACTTCCAAAGGAACTTCTTTCGCATACTCATCAAACTCAACTTCTGGGATGAGAAAGAGCTAAACAGTCTTTTCACATATCTCCGTTTCCATCCCCATACAATCTTCGCACTCAAATGTATCGGCAACTGGGAATTTGAGATAGAGATATCTCCAGAAACACTCGAACAATGCTACACATTTATAACGGAACTGAAAGAGAAGTACAAGATCATCAAAGAGTTCATCGTCCTCCCTGCATTCAAGGATCTCAAATATGAATTCTACATTACTTAGTTGATTGGACTTGGCAGATTGATCTTTGAGTAGGGCGATTTCGTCTTGCTCCATGAACCAAAGCTAGCGCATTGCGCAGTTCATATTTTTTCGCGAAGCGAAAAAATGGGTTGTGGGCACTCCCACACAAGAACCCGTGCAAAGCACGGGTGGCCAACCGGGCAATTTGCCAGGCACTGATTCATGGACCAGTCACCACTACTTGTCTCTCCCCTACTCTGACCCAATAATCAGCATTTTTTACCTAAATGATAAAAACTACCCATTTTTCTTCTGCCAAAACGGTAAATACGACAAAAAACGTCTATATATCTCCTTACCAATACTTCTGAACATGACAGACTACCATAAATGCCCTGACTGCGGAAACAAAGATCTTGAGAAAGACCACAATATTATGAACATAACAGTCAATCCAGCGTACTATTTCCTTGACTTTCCTTTCTCACCCAAATATACTTGTCATAAATGTGACTGGGAAAGCGACGACTACTTCATCGCAACAGCAGTCTACGGAGACAAATACGCACCGGAAGTCGACACTCTCAGAGAGTTCAGAGACGAAGTCCTCACGAAACACGCACTCGGACGGGCATTTGTCCAAGTCTACTACAGCGAATTCGGCAAAAAAACAGCAAGATTCCTATCAGAACAACTCCCTGGAACCATACCTCTTATCAAAAAAGGATTAGACGAACTCGTCCGACACCTAGAAAGATAATCCAAACCAAAAACTACATAAATCATTTCCATCTACAGAAACAGCATGTGGGTACAACTCATCGGACTGGTCATCGTAGCACTCCTTATTATTCTTGCATTTCTCATCTTCAAGAAAGCGATCATACTCATCTTCAATTCACTCATCGGCCTTGGAGCGCTCTTTGGATTCAACGCGATCTTCGGCACAAGCGTTCAGATAGGATTCTGGAGTGTCATCATAACAGCAATCGGCGGCCTCATCGGATTTCTCGTCGTCATCATATTCCACTTTCTGGGTTGGGCGTTCTAGTGTTTGGACAGAAGTAATTTTCTTATGGGCACGGCTTAAACTGACAGAAAGGAAGAGTTCTCCCAACACTTGTCCCATCAGGACACATAAGTGCCTCTTTTGTGCAACCACCCAAAAACATGAATGCTGCAACAATAAGAAGAATGACAACAACCACAAGAATGATAATAAGTCTTTTCTTCATGACTTTATCTTTCCATCTCTCATATAAATAATTTTCTTTCCACTGGACACCTCCGCGCCGCACTTAAATACTCTACCTCCCACCTATTCTATACCCCAAAAAGGGCATTCACCCCCTGATGCCCTGGGGATCCACGAGGTGAACAACAATGGAACATAAACGAATCGAAAAGCTCTTCATCGAGCAAATATCCGACCTTACCAGGCGCACAGCCAACCCTGAGTACACAATATGGGTGATCCCATGATCGCAGAATACGCAGAAGACATTGTCCACACACTTCAAGAGCACTCGCTCATCATGGACGAAGACGTGGACGACATGATAGCATTCATCAGAACCTGCTGAATTTTTTTCCTTTTTCCCTAAATCCTCATTCTCATGTCACAAACTTTTTAAAGAGGAATTGCGTTCACAGGACCAATGGAGCCACACATCATCACAAAGGACGAATTTGACCAAAAACCGCTCTATTACCAGAAAAAACTCAAAGAGACGGTCTTCATCTATCCTACTGATACTATCTATGGTATCGGGTGCGATGCTACCAATAACGAGCTTGTCGAACGGATCAGAAAGATCAAGAACAGCCAGCAGCCCTTCTCCATCATCGCTCCAAGCAAGACCTGGGTTGAACAAAACTGTGAAGTAAGCGATATCACAAAGAAATGGCTTGACAAACTCCCCGGGCCCTATACACTCATCATCAAACTCAAAAACAAGTCCTGCGTCGCGCCAAGCGTGAACAAAGGCATGTCCACAATCGGCATACGCATCCCGGATAACTGGATGGCAAAAGTTGTCACTGACCTTGGCTTTCCAGTCATCACCACTTCAGCGAACATTTCCGGGGGAAACTTCATGGTCTCCCTCCAAGACCTCGGGCCTGACATCAGGAAAAAGGTCGACCTCATCATCTACGAAGGAGAGCTCAAAGGAACGCCCTCAACACTCGTCATCATCGACAAAGAAGATGTAGAAATACACAAGAGAAACGGCATACATCCAAAAACCCCTTCTAAGTAAAGTTTATAAACCCAAAGACCCTTCACAAAACACATGGGCCTGGAAAAAAAAATCAAACTCAAGATCCTTTCTGCAGGAGACCTGCACGGCGATGTCTCCCAAGTAAAAAAACTCGCAGAAAAAGCAGAGAAAGAGAACGTCGACCTTGTCATCCTCTGCGGCGACCTCACCCACTTTGACAAGACAGTTGACAACATGATCGGGCCCTTCCTTGCAAAGAACAAGAAAGTCCTCTTCATCCCAGGCAATCATGACAGCTTTGCCACAGCAGACTTTCTCGCAGAAGTCTATGGCATAAAGAACATCCACGGCTACTCAGTCAAATACAAGGAGATCGGCATCTTCGGCTGCGGAGGCGCAAACACAGGACCCGTGACAACCCTCACTGACAAGGAAACCTACGATGCACTCAAGCAAGGGTTCGACAGGATAAGATATCTCAAGAAAAAGATCATGGTCACCCACGTCCACCCGTCTGACTCGAAGATGGAACACTTCTCAAAGTTCGTCCCCGGATCAGACGGGGTCAGAAAAGCAATAGCAAAATTCAAGCCAGACATCCTACTCTGCTCCCACGTCCACGAAGCCGAAGGCATCGAAGAGGTCATCGGAAAGACAAGAGTTGTCAACGTCGGACGGGCAGGAAAAATCATCGAGATATAGGAGGGACAACATGAAACACTACCACATCATCTTACTTGCATTGCTTCTCTTCCCCATAGTATACGGACTTGAGGGAACACAACCGACAATAGCACTCTATACTCCGCAAGACAACGCAACCATCACGTCCCAGACACAGGAATTCGTCTTTTCAGTCGAAGCGCCAGAAGACGGCAAGACCTGCAAGCTCCTCATCAACGGGGATGAGATGCGAAGCTATGCAAATGTCATAAGGAGAAAATCATCAAAATTCACCACAAGCCTTCCCTCGGATACCTACACCTGGCAGATTTCCTGCACACTCAACGATAATACGCAGCTCGCCTCCCCCGAGCGGATTATCAAAGTCGACATCCGCCAGACCTCCTGCGTCGAAAAGGTCTCCAAAGGGTCAGGATCCTACAGGTACGTCTTCACGCTCGGCTGCCTGAAAAAAAGCCCTGTCGTCCTCACTGAACTCCGCGTCAATGACTGGATCGAATTCAAACTCACCGAGAGCGAGAGAGTGCCCGGCGGATTCGAATCCCGAGACAATTACGTCACGTTCTACATCAACAAGCTCTCAAAGACGAACAACCTCGACTTCATCCAGATGTACTCAAGCACTGAATCAGAGAAAATCAACCTCTTTGTCGGTGACTCAGCAATCTTCGACGCCATCGGCCAAGAACTCAACTACACGCTCGAGTCGATCGCAACAAAGAAGGCAAAATACACTATCCGACTGCAAGGATACGACTATCTGGCACAGATGGAGCAGAACGAGACAGAAAATACAACACTTTCTGGGGAAGAACCAATAGACGATACCACTGAAATAACCGATGACACCACTGAAACAACGATTGATACGACACCACCCGAAGACACAGGAGATGAAGTAGACATCACCTCAACAGATGAAACAGACACCTACGAAGACGTGCCAGAAGACAAGACGAAAACCGTCATAACAGTCATCATCATCTTCATTCTCGCAATCATCGTGCTCTACCTCATGCTGACGAAAAACAAGGGAAAGGAACCAATGGCTGAGAAACCAGGCAAGAAAGAACAGAAGAAAAACCTGAGCGTAAAAAAGCCAGCAGAAAAGAAAGGGCCGAAGAAAAAGGCAGGAAAAGAAGATGCATCAGCAGAAATAAAAGAAGCCGTAAAGGAAGAAAAACCCAAGAAAAAACGGGATTTTGAGAAAGAACGAGCGGCATTTATTATTGAAGGGCCACATAAGTAATCAGCCCTTCACAACACCAATCGGCTTCATCCTGGCAACCATGTTGCCAATGCCTGCCTCGTGGCTGACCTTGACGACCTCGTCAACATCCTTATACGCCTTGGGCGCTTCCTCTGCTATTCCCTTCCAAGAGGCAGCCTTGATGAATATGCCCTGTTTCTCAAGATCATTCTTCAGGGTCTCGCCACGGAACTGGTCAAGCGCAGCGTGCCGTGACATGGTCCTTCCTGCGCCATGCGCAGTGCTCCCAAAAGACTCCTGCATGCCTGTTTCCGTTCCCACGAGGACGTATGATGCTGTTCCCATGCTTCCTGGAAGAATGATTGGCTGCCCTGTTTCTTGATACTCCAGAGGAATCTCCTTTCGTCCAGGACCAAAAGCTCTTGTCGCGCCCTTCCTATGCAAGTACACCTTCCGCATCTTGCCATCAATCTCATGCTCCTCTAATTTTGCCATGTTATGCGAGACATCATACACAGTCTTTAATTCAACCTTGTCTCCAAAGACCTGTCGAAAGCTCTTTCGCACCTGGTGCGCGATCGTATGCCTGTTTGCCCAGGCAAAATTCGCAGCCGCACACATGGCCTTGAAATATTTCTTTCCCAAATCACTATTTGCAGGCGCATAAATCAGATCCTTGTCTGGGATGGACTCCCTTATTTCTGGAAATGCATCCTCCATGAGTCTGATGTAATCCGAGCAGACCTGGTGGCCAAGACCACGGCTTCCACAATGGATCATGACAACAACTTGTCCGCTCTCGTGCAACTTGAATGCCTCCCCTGTCTCCTTGTTAAAAATCTGATCAATATACTGCACTTCGAGAAAATGATTGCCAGAACCAAGGGTTCCGAGCTGCTTTTTTCCTCGTGCTTTTGCCTTCTGTGAAACCATATTACTATCAGCAAAAGAATACGAACCTTGTTCTTCACAAAAAATCAAATCATCCTCATTACCAATGTTCTTTCCAATACACCACTTCGCGCCCTTGTTTAAGACATCTTCCATCTCTGCATCGGTCAGTCTCAATGTCGATTCCCCTCGCATGCCTGAAGGAACATTTCGAAACAACGCTTCAAGAAGTTCCTTGATCTTTGGTGCAACCTCCTCACGTTTGAGATTTGTCGAAAGAAGACGGACGCCGCAATTCGAGACGATGACACTTTCTGCTATGAAATTATGTGTCCCTGGAATAGTAAAATCATAGACCCAACCCTCATATTGCTTCATGTTGATTGTGATTATCTCGTCGAAAAAAATATCCTGGTTTTCTTTATCATTCACATATTCTTCAAAAGACACGAAATCAAGACTCAATCGCCACCCAGCTTCACCATAATAATGCCGTTCGATAAACCTATCGTTTGCCTCACTGCATGAAAGTGTCCTTTGCACTTCCCGTAAGGTCAGCCCTTTTTTTTTCAATTCCTTTGTCTTCAGGGCAATCATTCTCCTCTTCTCAGTTAGCAGATGTTTCTCTTTCATATAGAGGATTGCCAGATGAGAGAGTTTCTGCCGCTTCTTATTATAGCTAAAACCAATATTTTCATACAACCGCAATAAATTATTCTCTTGCGATGAGATATTAAGTTTGAACCTTGTGGTTGGCCCTGACTTGTTCACGAAGTCATCTCGCTCGCACAGCTGATGCGTCTCTATACCAAATTCCTCAAGAAGCTGCATGAGCTGGATGAGAAATTCCCGCGCATTCTCCCCGAGGTGTGTATTTTTATTCATAGAAACAACAGGACAATCAAAACCTGTCTTCGTATGCGTCCGCGGTTTTGACAGTTCTGCGCCAAAGAATCCGGAAAGGAACAGGCGCTTCACCCACAAGGGCGCTTTCATGATCCAGTCAGGAATCACATATGGCTTTGATGTCTTGTTCCCAAGAGGAAAGCCAAGCTTGGATAATATCTTGACAAGCGCGTTTGAACTGACATGAAGATCATAAGACAATGAATTGAACCTGACATCACCATATCTTGTTGGGACACAACAATCCCTTTCCCGTCCATATATCCTTGCAGAAAATCCAAGCCTTGCAAAATCTTCCTTTATCTCTTCCAGATCCTCTTCCTGGCCATATGCGTGCACAATTCCCTTCTTCCCAGAAACATACACGAGGCCATCGCCAAGAAGGTATCCGAACAATCTTGCGATAATCGCAACATTCTCATTTTTTGCGCTGAATGGCAAAAGACCATGCTTTTCCAAGTGGCTTTTTTCCTGAGCTGTGAAACAATCAGCCTCGATGGAAACACCCGCCCATTCCTCAAACGCGACTCCCTTAAACGGATACACCGCGATTTTCTCCCCTTTGCCAAGTTCTCTTGCTTCACGCATCCCTTCTGCAGTCAAGATAGGATGGTCTCCTGTCACGTCGATACTATATCCGAGCCTTGTCCGAATCCTTATGATATTTCCAGCGTGCTTCTTTTTCATAAAAAAGGATGGTGTCTTATTAAGGAACCTTTTGCTTTCAGCATCAAATGAGAGAAGAGAGTTCTTTAGACTCTTTGTCTTCAATGCTAACTCACCATTTTCCTGCTCAATCTCGATGAAATCTTCCTCAAATGATTCGATCGGCCGCGTATAACCAAGATCAGAAAGGACATCTGTTCCTGCGGGAAGGCAATTTATGTCAAAGCCGACGCCACCCGGGCTGATGATGCCTGTCTCTGCATCAAATGCGGCAACACCACCGATGGGAAAGCCATAACCGACATGCATATCCGGCATCGCGATCGCGTGCTTATAGATGCCTGGAAGGCTTGCAACGTTCTTTGCTTGAATCATCGCAGACTCCTCGACAAGTGCGAGAAGCTTCTCGTTCAAGAAGAAGAGTGCAGGAACGTGCATGGTTCCCTCTTTTTCGTAAAGGAATGTATTGTCTGAGAGTTTCTTGAGTTTTTCTTTAATCATAACAAACTGGAGCATCTGCTCCTTTATAAAGATTTATTAATAAATTTGGTCACATTTAAATACTTACCTGCACATCTCACCACTATGGACTTCACTCCGGTCAAGGAAGCTGAAGTTATGACCTTTCTCACCCGTGCACGAAAAGGACTGCGCTACGGCGAAGAACTGTTCCTCGGGATATTCACCTATCAGGACGACAAAACACCCCTTGACCTCATCGATAATTTCTTCCAGAACCTCCTCAAGATTGACGCAGACAAGCGGCCATACGGAAAATTCCTCCTCAAGAAGAATCTCATGGCAGACCTTCGCAACAGGATCACCATGCCTAGATTCATCGACAACCTGGAGGAAGTATCAAAAGAGCAGGTCTACCGCATCCTTACCATGCACATCCCTGCATCAGACCTCTTTGACCTCATCGGATCAGACCTTGCGACAAGGATCTACCGCTACAAGATCATCAAGACAGAAGGCATGTATGTCACATCTGAAGAATCAGGGAACACGATCAACATCTTTCTCAGGGGAAAAGAGCTTGCCGTGTTTCACACGATTTTCACTTAGTGGAAATACGCGTTCGCCATGTACTGCTGCACCATCCGGTGCGTGTTGAAGAACGAGGCGTTCAGGGCGATGCAGGACTTCATGACTCCTGCCCATTCCGCAGGTGAATTGTAAAAGATGGGAATGATCTTCTCCAGCTGCTGATAGAGTGACTCGGCGTCTTTTACGTCATCACCAGCAGTCTTTGCATCACCCACAGCCCACCCGGTCTTTCCTTCTATATGCCCCTCAAGCCACCAGCCGTCAAGAGTCGAAAGCTGAGGGATACCGTTATGCGCTGCCTTCATCCCGGATGTGCCCGATGCCTCCATGGGCGGCCGCGGCGTGTTCACCCACAAATCCACCCCTGCAACAAGGAGCTTTGCGAGTATCATATCATAATTGTCCATGTAGATGATCCTCACCTTCTCCTTCACCGGCTCGCGCAGGCGATAGATCCTTTTTATGAGCTCCTTTCCTGCAGCATCCTTTGCATGTGCCTTTCCTGCAAAGACAATCTGGATCTTTCCATACTTCTCATGGATCCGAAGAAGCCGGTTCACATCGGACAACAGGAGATCTGCCCGCTTGTAGGGCGTTGAGCGCCTGGCAAAGCCGATCGTGAAATAATCCCTATCAAACCCTGCGTTCTTTCGCGAATTCAGAAAGTCTATCATTTCTACCTTTGCCTTCTTATGCGCAACGACCAATTCCTCATCAGGGATGTTTATGGCATAACGAAGGGAATGTGAATCTGCCTTCCAGCCAGAGATGTATCTGTCAAAGAGCTCCTGCATGTACGATGACGTCCACGTCGCAGAATGCACGCCATTCGTGATGGAATCTATGGGATAGCCAGGATACATGCCACGCGATATCTCACCATGCCTCTTTGCGACACCATTGATGTAATGGCTGAAGTGCAGGGCGAGAAGCGTCATGTTCAGATTTCCCTCACTCGTTATATCATCCTCGTGGTCTGCAGGGAAGAAATCGATCGCCTGCTTCACCTTCGCTATGGGGAACTTGTCATGTCCTGCAGGAACAGGGGTGTGGGTCGTGAAGATGAGCTTTGGCTTGACAAACAAGAGGGCTGCCTCTGCATCAAAATCAGGATTTTGTTCCTTTGCCTGCCTATAAAGCTCGATTGCAATGAATGCGCTATGCCCTTCGTTCATATGATACTTGTCGATGTCATACCCGAGCGCCGCAAGCATGCGCACACCGCCGATTCCGAGTACGATCTCCTGCATGAGCCTATAGTCATTGTCCTTTCCATACAGATAATCAGTGATGCTGCGGTCATATTCATTGTTCTCCGGAAGGTCTGTATCGAGAAAGATGATCGGCACCTCAAACCCGGTCTGGCCTCGCACGCGATACTCCAACGAGGTAATCTTCACATTCCTTCCTTGGACAGGAACGTTAACAGATATTCCTGTCGGCGAAAGAAAGTCATCCTTTGCCCAATGGGCAGGATGCTCGATCTGCGTGCCATCAGGGGCGAGCTCCTGGTAGAAGAAGCCCTTGTTGTGCACAAGCGTAACCGCGACCATGGGCACTTTCAGATCTGCAGCAGCCTTTACAGTATCTCCTGCAAGCACTCCCAAACCCCCGGCGTAATTCGGGATGCGCGGCTCAAAGCCGATCTCCATGGAGAAATACGCGACAGCTTTCTTCTGATTCGGCATAAAAAGAGCAGGCGAAAGGACATATATAAACTTGTCGAATAAACAGCTTACAGAACGCTACTGTCAGCTGACCGCTACCGATAGTGAGCAGGAGTCTCCCCGGTGCCGCCGCGCCAATGGAGGGCTTCGGAAAATAAAAAGCAGCACAATCCAATCAACCCGCTACCTTTATAAAAAAACACTTCTTTTGGCAAATGCTATGAAACCATTCATCTACCTTGATCATACCGCAGACTGCAAGTTCCAGGCATTCGGAAAAACACTCGAAGAGGCATTCGGGAACGCTGCCCTTGCCATGACAAACTTCCTTGTGCCGATCAAGGAGATCAAGACACCGCTCTCCAAAAGAATCGCAATCGATGCTCCCCGGCTCGACACACTACTTTATTTATTTCTAGAAGAGATCATTTTCCTCATGGACACAGAAGGATTCCTCACCGCAAAAGTTGAAGGGCTCAAAATAACAGAGCATGAACGAGCAAAAGAAGACAGCAAGAAATTCTCACTCACCGCAACGATCCTTGGCGACAACTATTCCGCATACGACACCAAAGGCGACATCAAAGCCATGACCTACAGCGACATGGAAATCAAACAAACAGAAGAAGGATGGATGGTTCAGGTAGTCGTGGATATCTAGACTACTTATACGCAATAATTCTCAAGTCCTCTCCTTTTGTTGCGCTCTTCTCTTTAAGCTTTTGCACTTCTTCCAATTCTGCATCATTCTTGTCAAAAAGAATGTTCATCGGATCATTGAATAGTTGCCCCTGGGATTTCTCCTGTGTCTGGGTGACTTCGGGGATGAGATCAGATGTGATAGGAACTCCTGATGAGGTGCTTTCCGGGACGTTTGTGGCAGCATCAAACATGCTGAACATGCCAGGAGCAACAGGAGGGGTGCTAGGATCGGATCGTGCACTCTCACGCGGTGCCTTATCGACGATCTGGGAGAGAAGAGCAATCACCCTTCTGATATCCTCCTTGGAATCCTTTGACGTATCAATCGTGATTTCCATACAGTCCTTTATTGTCCTTACTCATATATAAAGATTTGGATAGCATCCAGGAATAAGGCAGACCTTTGCCCTGCGTAAAATTTAAATACGCGATGCATACAGGAAAGGATATGGTCAATATCATCACAGGTCACGAGGGCGAGTTCCTTGTCGGCATGCTACTCTCTTTTGTCCTGGGGTTTGTCGTTGGGGCAGAGCGGGAATCCCGGGGAAAGAGCGCAGGTATTGCGACACATGTCTTTGTCATCGGCGGCTCCATGCTCTTTACCATGATTTCAATCAACCTTAATCCTCTCGAATCCTCTCGAATAGCAGCCCAGATAGTCACTGGCATCGGATTCCTCGGCGCAGGAATCATCCTGAAAGCTGACGGAGGAACCATCAAGAACCTGACAACTGCTGCAAGCATCTGGTTCTCAGCAGCGATAGGCATGGCTATAGGATTCCAATGGTATTTCATAGCAGTCATCGCAGGGCTCTTTGCAGTCTTCATCCCCAGAATACCGCATGTCAAGGACCAGCATCCGGAACTTGCGAACAAGAGCAAATGAAGACCTATCTTCACCAATTCTTGACCAGGACTGGAAAGTTCTCCACAAAAAATGATGTCATCTCAGCCATACGCAAGGAAGAGATCAGCGTCGATGGCAAGACAATCACACAGCCCAACTACCAGTTCAACGCCAATAAGCGTGTCTGCTGGAAACGGCGCGAACTTACCATTCATGACCAGAAGGTCTATATTATTCTCAACAAGCCAGAAGAGTATCTGTCTTCACGTCTCAGCCCGCAGGACAAGAAACTTGGCAAGAAAAGCGTCTTTGACCTCATCGACCTTGACGAGAGGACCAAAAACACCCTCTCCTGCGTCGGCAGGCTCGACGAGAACACGACAGGACTGCTCATCCTGACAAACGACGGAAAACTCAACACTGCAATAACACAACCCAAAAATAAGATTCCAAAGACCTACTATGCACACCTCGAGAAAGAGCTCACACCAGCACAAGAAGAGCAGATCAGAACCGGGGTCACAATCACCCTCGAAGAGAATGGAAAGAAGACAAGGCACAAGACGTGTCCTGCAACAATCATTTCTCATGGAAAGGCAGCAACAATCACTCTCTTCGAAGGTAAGAAACGCGAAGTGCGCCGCATCTTCGAGTCTGTCGAAAACAAGATCATATCCCTCTCCAGAATTGCGATCGGCAACCTCTCGCTGTACACACTCAACCTGCCGAAAGGGAAATGGGCTTATCTCGACGAAAAATCCATCTCTACTTTGCGTAATGCATCGGCATGCGCAAGATCAAATAGATAAGCGCGAGCGTGACGCCATAATTGAACCATTGTCCCGTCTGGATAAAGAGGGAAATGATCAATACTGCAATGATAAACCACCTGATTGCCTGATGCATTGTCTTTTCAGCCATTCTTTCACCTCAATTTCGTTTCAATCCATTACTGATGAGCAGGAGGGACAAGACCCCTGTGAGTCCTACGAAAACAAATGTCGAAGCAGGATAGGGAATATTTATCTCTCCGAAAAAACCATGGTCGGCAAGGAAAAAAGCGACCGCAAGAAGCAAGCCCAAAAAACCAAGCGTGAGACCCACGTGACCACGTTGTCGTCCGTAATTACTCCTCATGCGCCTACTGCAGCATCCTTTCTTTATATAGTTTGTTCTCAGTACCAATCCTCCACCCTCCGCTGCACAGCGCTTAACATAGGGGTGCGTACCGAATTCCATGAATCAGTCCATGCCAGAAAGCAATCAATCAATGACAATTGCTGCTCGTTTCTTGTCAGCTTTTCCAGTCGTTCCTTTGACAAGCCAAACGGGAGGAACAGGTTTGCAGTCGCCCTGATGAGAAGATTCCTATACGCTTCAAAATCAATCTTCTTTGTGTCCGCACTAAATCTTCCTGCAGGAATCCTTGCCTTCACATCCCTGATCACATATTGTACACTCTCCCCTGGATGAAGTACAAGCCCCTCTTCCAGATACTTCTCATACATGACCTTCTGCGCACACGATGCCTTATAGTTCACTTTTGAGATGTGCTTCTTTATGAGAAAATCCTCTTTTTCCTGTCCTTGCATATTCTTGATGGCCTGTTTCAGAAGCGTAATGCACTGCTTCATTCTCTCGTCAAAATCAGTTCGTGACCGTGCGCGTTTCAATGTTCTTAGTTGTGCTTCCTGAAGATCCTTGATCATTTTCGGACTGTCCCTCCTCCTGACATCGATCCCCCGCAACTTGAACGATCCATTCTGAAAAACACCGTAAAACCTTGACGGCACCGGAAGATCAGTATGCTGGACAGACTGCAAGAACACAATCCACCGGTACCTCCCTTCAATTGCGATCTCAAGGCCGGTTGCTTCTCCAACCATTTCAGTAAGTCTCTTTAATTCCTTCTCTGTTGCGCCCTTCTTCTTCACCCACATTGAGTCCACAATCCCGTGGATCACTTCAAAGCCATGCTCCTCTGCAACCCGTACAGCCCTGAGCAGTGTTGCACGCGAATGCGCATTGATTGCCTCATGCGCCTCAATCCTCCCGAACTTTGCGTGCTTAAAACCCATATAGCCAAAACAGGTGACAAGGATACACTTGAGCGCATTTGCCCGACAGGAATTTCCCTCGTTTTTGTTCTTCTTATACCACTTCCTGCGTGCGATGATCGGCTCAAGGATTTTCGGTATCAATCCCTTTCTCTTCTGGCATGTATGCACCTCAGCTTCAGGCGTATTCTTGGGACAACAATCACAGAACAATGTCTCTGGGCTGATATTATGTTTTACCATGATGGATGGGTACATGCTGACGAAATCCAGTTCAGCGATGTCCTGATGAAACCCTACCCTCGGCTCGAATATGATGCCGCCCTTGTCCACGCGCAAGAGCTCGAAGGCGGTCTTATATCTTTCTACCTGGTTCTTCTTGTATGGAATAAGGTAATCAGGATAGGCGTACTTCACCTGCAGGTTACTGATGCCTGACCCTGGACTCTGTCTTGCCATCCGCTGCACAGGAACAGCGCAGGTTCTTGCAAGCTCAAACACCCCTTCAATGCCTCCCTCACGAAAGAGAAACGAGGACGCGTCAATATGCAGCCGTCCTTTCAGGAAGATCGGATGCTTTTTGAAAAGGACTCGTCCATAACTGAAATAATTCTTCCCATCACGCTTCTCAAACATATCCGGTTCCCGCCCGAAATCAAACAGGATACCATAGAGAAAAAGCCTGTGCGCGAGATGGGGAAGCACGTTATCCCCGTCGTCAACGATGAGAATATCAGGATCCTCCTTTGCATACACATCTGCAAACCCTCTCAAGACATCCTCTTCTCGTCCGATAAACTTCTGCTTATCCAAGCGGATGCACTCCACAGGGATATTGAACCCTTTCCTTGTATCATCGAGAAACGTCACTGCAAGCGAGAGTGTCTTCAGCAGGGGAATCTCATAGTCGTGCGACGCTGTATCTGTATTCCTTATGCTCTTTATCCACATGCCGTCGCTGCGTTCTTCGGGTTCGACAGAGATTTTGCACAATGGAAAGACATCCTTCTCGAAAAAATACATCTGCTCCAAGGGAATGTCTGCGTTGTACAGCGCATAACGATACTCTCCCCATTCCTCAATCAGTCTGACCAGGCGGCGGAACCTGCGAATGCCCGGGCTCATCTCCACCACCCGCACATCCTTCTGGCTGATGAAATCCCTGCGCACGACAAAACGAAACGGCACATGCTCACGGGAAAGAAGACCTATCAGCTGCTCATCACAGACAGCATATGCCTTTGGCTCAAAAGAATCAAGCAGCCGAAGCATCTTCTTGCCATCCCATATCCACAGGACAATCCTTCCAGCATCCACATACGAATCGACAAGGATGCATTCCATGCAACGCAAAGGACGAGGCGTTTTAAAGATGCTGCGCAAGCCTGTCCAGTGAACCATAACTGTCAGTCGAAAACCGACTACCACAGGTCTTAGACCTGCGGCATGCTCGCTCCTTCGAAGGCTCAGGGTCGGTTTTCTCGGACTATTTGTTTTCCATTTGCGACTATTTTTCCAAGCTTTTCAGCACCTGTCACAGACTGGTGGAAAACAAATATTTTAATAAGAGAACCTGTATACCGCTTTGGATGAGCGAGCATTTCGACGTCTCAGAAAGAGGAAACCTTCTCACCTTCACCCCAAAGACGACAGAACTCTGCTCCAATGTCTATCTTGTGAACGGCGATACCTTCATCGACCTCGGCAACCCAGAATATACACGAGAACTGGCAGACAATCTCATCGGACAAGGCATCTACCTAAAAACAATCAAGCGTATCTTTCTTACCCACCTGCACTTCGACCATGTGGGGGATTCGACGCTCTTCACCAACGCAGAGGTCTATGCGACACCAGAGAGTATTGCATCACTCAAAGAGAATCCGGAGAGGGAACTGTGGCTCTCCTATACACGAGACGGCAGGAACGACGGCCAAGCAGGAAAAGGATTCCAGCAAAACCTTGAGGACGGGAAAATCTCCATCCGTCCCCTGGACGAAGCACTTCAGAACCTCACCTATTCCAAAGAGACGCTGAAATCACACCAGGCAAGCGGCGGCGGCTACTTCCTCATGCAAGGCCACACGCCAGGATCCTGCGCGATCGTCCTTTCCAAAGGCATCTTCATCGGCGACGCCTACGGGCACAGGAAAGCACCTACCGCAACAAACAACTCCCACAAGAAGCGCTTCATCTCCTTCATCAGGAACTACTGTGTCCAGATTTTCAAAGGGCATGATGAGAAGGGCTGCTAGCCAAGAGGTGCCTGCTGTTTAGCGCTGTTCTCGATCCGTTTGATGTTGTTCTCCAGTGCCTGCAGCCGCTTCTCCATCTCAATGAGCATGCAGAGCATGATCGGCTCCCACGTGTTGATGCTTCCTGCATACGATATCGCAGAGATGTGCTTTCTTGCCGAGAGCATGAGCAGTTCATAATGTTCCCGATCCTCTGCCCGTAACGCATCACGGAATCGCCTGAGATCATCCAATTCCGCCTCAAACTGCCATCTCGCTGGAAGAACGGTACGACCCATGGGAAACGAGAAGGGAACTGTTGTTAAAAACGTGGCGGGGAAGTGACCAGTGCACAACAAGGAATCGGAGTTCAGCTTACTGCTTACGGGTACAGTGTAGTATCTCGTCTTCTTTTTCATTAGACGTTGCCCCGCATGGGGCAAACAATCCCGTGCTTACGCACGGGTGTTCTCAAAGACCGTTTTCGCCGCAAGGCGAAATGGTCGCCAGGCAATGCCTGGCTTGTGATAAAGAAAAACACTACTACTACTTCCTGTACGATTACCTCTCTCATGCGCAGGAGAACCATCAGCTTATCGTAAGAAATTCCCTATATCGTATACGCGACATCCACATAATTCTCAATCAGTGAGAAATGAATGCCTCCCGTATAGCCTACAATCGTTATGAGATCAAACTTCCTCGTGAGAAATTGCAGCTCTGCCATGATCTCCTCAAGGACGAACTCTCCCTCCCGCATATCAGCATCCCTGAACAAGTGGTCAATGGAGGAGATGATGACAACCTTTCTTGACTCGCACAGATCAGGAAGATTGCACACCAAGGTCTTCAACTGGTGTATGGTAAACGGACGCGAGATGAGAATGTTATTCAATGCCGCCTTCGGATCCCGCGTCATCTTCTGGATCATGTAGGGATTGAACGCATTACCTGAATCGATGAATATGGGATGCGAGAACTCCTGGAGCTTCAAAGAGAGCGACATGCACAGCCGCTTCACGAGCTGCCGGTCACCTCTTAAGATAGTCACTTTTCCTTTCAGGCCTTGAATGCTTACTGATTCTTGCATGCCTGGTAAAATGCGCTTTCCCCTTAAATACCCTGCGGGGAAGTGGCCAGTGGATTTGCAGGAAGCTGCTTGCACCCTGTTATTCTGCAATTGCAGTAAATATTTTTAAAACAACCTTCGTTTCTCTCTCTCATGTCCTGGGGGAAACGGATACTCATCGGAGCGACAGCAGCATACCTTGCCTTTTCTGTGATACCGACAGGCATCAAGAGCAAGAATTTCGCATACCTCATCGACCACCTCGGCAACCAGAACGGACACGCAGAAGAATCTGAATTTGATGCTGAAATGAGACAATTTCCACCACAACCTGCCACGCTCGATCCCTTGACTGCATATATCTGCTATGACCCGGATAATGCCCTGCCTGACGATACCCGCATACTTTTCTCATACCATACCCTCGAAGGTCTCGAAAGAATGATAGAACAATCAGGAAGAAAAGACCCTCTCGGAGTCGTTGCTGTAACATACTTACCAGGCATGAGATACGATTCTATTATCGCCTATAAAAAAATACTCAAAATCAGCTACTATGACTACGATGGAAAACAGCTTCGGCCAGAAACAAGGCAGGACAAGGCAAAACGCCAATTGCAGACATACCTGAACTAATGGGCATCGAACACATCATCACCAAAGCGAAAAAGGCAAGGGAAACGCTCGACACTCCCTTCATCATAGGCGGACTCGTTGGCGGAGGCATGACCTATGCCCTCCTCGACTTGATTTCCCACTATGAACTCTTTGTAAAAGACCACACCCTGGAATTCGCCTTTGCAGCAACCTCCACGTATATGTGGACCAAAACACTTAGGGCTATTCACGGCAAGCGATTATTGAAAGGAAAAAGCAAGAAAAAAAAACACACCATAGACGACCTCATCGGGGCAGGCGCCAGCACGGCTGCAGTAGTCGCCGCAGGACTCCCCCAGGACATCATCACTCGAACCATCAAGGCAGGAAAACTCTATCTGCAATACCTTGACCCTGCAATACGAATGTCCTGGAATAGGGGAAAGCCATTAAGTGATGCACAAGAAATCCTGCTCCGGCAAGACATGTACTCCCTTGCAGACGGTATCTTACGCATGAGTCTGAGCGCGCTCATCATAGGATATACCATATACAAGAGCGCTTCTTTCATATCCTCACTTTCACGACACAAAAAGAACAGAGAGGATTTCGCAAGCGAATGCCAAGGGCTCTTCAAGAGGCTCAAGGGAAAAGATGAGTATCTTGCACACCTGGACGCTGCTGCTGACAAGATTCCCCGCTACCACATCGAACTCATGCGGGAAGAATCACGGCAAGGGAATTTTGACAATGCATTCAGGCATATGCGCGTCTACCTGGCAGCAAGAGAGGCCATGCAAACAACAATCTATAATCAACTAAACCATTGGATCGGTCTCCAGAATCTCTCCGAGGCATATCGCAGACACCAAAAAGAACCGAAGAACAGCGCCAAACATCTCGACCTCGCCGCAGCATACCTTCGCGTGGGATCAGCAGATGATTTCGCGTCTGCGGAAAACACATTTGAGCAATTATCAAAAGAAGACGAACGACATATCGACCATAACCTACTCTACGCCCTCTTCTTATCAGAAAGGCGAGACAAGACTGACGAGAAAACAAGAGAACAGTGGATAAAGACGGCAAGGCTTGTCATCGCAGACCCGACAACAGAGCAAGAATCGATAGGAGAGACAAAAAACAAAGTCTATGCCAAGGGATCAGACTTCATAAGAGACACGATCATTTTCAAGGAAAAAGACAATATGCACTCTCTCGAAGAGGAGATAGGAATAACAGCAGAAATCAGGACAGCAATCCAGGGACATCCGGAATTCGCAACAATCGAGCATCTTACCGCAGTGCCCTACCAGGACAAGATTGTCAGCGTCATGCGACGGGAAGAAGGAGAGACGCTGTGGGGAAAGATCAACAAGGGTGAATCTGTAAATGACCATATCTGTGAAGTCGTTGACTTTCTCGCGCTGCTCCATGCGAGAATGGATAAGGGAGATTCCCAAGAGCATATCTATGAAAAGACAGAATCACGCCTCAGGCAGCTATCAGTTCCGAGCCACATCCTGACAAACATTCTCGACAATTACCATCCTATTGTTGCTGCACTCCAAGATTCAACGTATGTTTTTAACAAGGACGCGCACCCTGCAAACTGGCTTTTTTCAAAGTATGGGCTCTTTTGCCTGGACAATGAAGAGTTAGATGCCATCCCTCAGGAGGTCGACCTTGCAAATCTCTTGGAACACGGGAAATATCTGACCATATCACAGAAGCTTGAAGTTATCGATAAATACATTAATAGTTATAATTCGTACGCTAAGATGCCGATTGTTGACAGAGACCAATTTATCTTCAGATACTTTCATGCAGTCATCCATCGGACTGTGAATATCTCAACTGCGTGGAGTATAGAGGACAGAAAGGAACTCTTTTCCAAACGGGTAACACTGATTCATAATGCGCTTGATGCAGTACATTATATTCGCGATCATTACTCAGAGCAATATCAAGCGCACACTCAGGAATATATTAGCCTGGAGAACGGGCTTAGTGCATTGTCGCAGTATTTTTCAGATGAATTGAAATAGTGCTCGCAGAAAAATCATCGATCTTTCCTACAATTCCCATGATCTTTCCAAGAATTATCTGCTCCTCAACACCCTTTTTTACAAATGCTGCTTCAACACGTGTCATGAATTCTCGTCTTTCCTTATGCAAATCATCAAGATTTTCCATATTAAAATCATAAAGGACTTTCACATACTCCTTGAGAAATAATACAGAGCTCTCGATCATATTGATGAGTTCTTTTGAATATTTTGCATGTTCGTGCTTTGCAAAAAACCTGCAGATATCCCTATATTCGTCACAAATCTTCTCAATATTCCAAACTATGCAATAATAAAAGCAGGTTTTTTTTGCGCGGGGGTGTCCCTTTTTGTTTAACAACCGTTCACAAAAATTTGTCAATTGATTATTTGTCTTTTCGAGAGGAAGAAGGTCGATTATTTGATTGTATTGTTTTTTTTTTAAGAGAGTGACTAGCTCTTCTCCAAGGTTAATCGTGACATAAAATGCTCTCCTTAATGATGTCTCAAACTCTGATTCCATATCCTGCGAGATTCGCCTGACAATTATCCGGTTTGGATTATGGCTTGTGATGACAAAACCAAGCAGGAGATTTTTCACCAAGTCGTTCGTCCATTCCTGATATTCTTTTTTATTATATGTTATCTCGATCTCATCATACCCCTGCTTATGCAGGCTCGAGATGCACCACCGAAATACTTGTTCGCTCATGCCCTTTGCATCAAGGGTTATCTTCATCTCCTCTGCCTCTCCGGATGTCTTCAGAAGAAGATCTCTGCCTTTCTCTTCGATTTCGACTTCATCACCTTTCTTGACATTTGCTGCCTTTGCCCATTTACTTGGCAGGCTGACGACGAGAGTTTTACCAGCAAGTTGGATGACTTTGCGTTTCATGCTATCTATATGTCTCTATACTTTATATATTTTTCGAAATTATATAATTATAAGGTTATATATAATCTATAAGGAAAAAGTATATATGTTTTTTCGACTTGGATAAAAATATTCCGGAAATGGCACAAAAAATCCGGAAGTGAGGTGTAACCAACATGATCGATGAAAAAGACAGTCAATTCATCACGTACCTAAGGAACAACGCGCGCATCAACCTGACAACCGTGTCAAGAAAAACCAGCATCCCCATATCGACCCTCTACGACCGGCTCAAGATAGGGGAAAAAGGAATCATCACCAGGCACACAAGCCTCCTTGACTTCGCCAAGCTCGGCTACGGCTGCCATGCACAGGTCATCCTGAAAGTGGACAGGGACTGCAGGGAAAAACTCAAAGACTACCTCCTCAAGATGGAATGCGTCAACTCCCTCGCAAAGATCAACAACGGATTCGACTTCCTTGCAGAGATCATCTTCGCAAACATCAAGGAGCTTGAAGAATTCCTCGAAGACCTCGATAACAGGTTCAAGGTGCTCACCCGCCAGGTCTACTACATCATCGAAGAGATCACCAGGGAGCACTTCATGACCCGACACATGCCGATCAAGTCCATCGACGACAAAGAGAGTGCTGGAGACGCAAGCGAACAGCAACCTTTATAAACAAATCCCGTTTCCATCCACACACATGGAACAAACGCTCGTATTCAACAAATGGGACACATCCCAGATAAAAGTACAAGACCCAGGACTCATCCGCTACATTGGCCTTAAGCCTGTCATCGTCCCAAAGACCGGCGCACGATACGCAGGAAACAGATTCCACAAATCCAAAATCTTCATCGTCGAGCGCCTCATCAACAAAGTGATGATTCCGGGCCACAAGGGAAAAAAGCATAAGATTACCTCATATAGACTCACAGGAAAATCCCAGACAGCATACGCGATCGTCGAAGATGCCCTAAAACTCGTCGAATCACGGCTCAAGAAAAACCCGATCGAGGTCTTCGTCGGAGCACTCGAGAACGCGAGCCCCCGAGAAGAGATCATCACAATAGAATACGGCGGCGCACGCTACCCTAAGGCGATAGAGATGGCACCACAAAGACGGATTGATCAGACCATCAAATACATGGCACAAGGCGCATACCAGAAATCATTCAATTCAAAACGATCCATTGTTTCTACACTTGCAGAAGAGATCATGAACGCCTACAACCTCAATCCAGCATCTGCAGCAATAGCAAAAAAGCTCGAACTCGAACGCCAGGCAGACGCGAGCAGGTAAAACTGCTAACTGAGCGCAGCCAACAGAAACTGCTAACTGAGCTCAGCTGACTGCTGACAGGAGCTGCTCGTTCTCAATACCCCATCAGAATCCTGCTTACAACTAACCGTGCGGCAGGCAACAGCTTTTCATTCCCTTTGTTCTCCTATCTCGCTTCCTTCCCGCAACCTTTATATAATCCTCCTTTCATGATTTGTTCCAGGTGATCACATCCAAACACTCGTCGAAGCAATAAGGGAAGAACTCAAGAAGGGATCTGCAAAAAACAAGATCAAGAAAGACTTCGTCCTCAAGGGATATCCCAAAGAGATCATCAACGACGCTTTCATCGAAGCAGAAGAACCTCAAGAGCTGCAAACAAAAGCCACGTTTACAAAAGAAGCACTCTTGCGCCCAATTACCGCAACACTTCCCGAACCCGCCCATCCCCTATTGGAAGAGAAAGAAAAGATAAATCCCTTCTTCTTCTTCCTCATCTTCATCATCCTCATCTGGCTGGGAATTGCCGTAAGCTTCAATATCGCAGACGCATTCGGGAAAGCAGTTGAGGCGTTCAGCCCTGAAAAAGACACGCGATTCACCGACTTCTGCACCCACAAGATCAGCCATGACCAAGCACAGAGGATGTGCGCGCTCGGACAGGACCTGATGGACCAGAAAAAGACAGATACGCTAAGCATCAAGACCGCATGCGTGACGATCAGTTTTGACATCAGGCGTGTCAACGACTGCACTGAGCAGCTCACCTATGCAATCGAAGAATACCAGCGCACGAACTGATCGTTTCACTTCTTCAGCCACTTGCGGACAAACTTGATCTCTGCATCAATATTCTCTCGGTAGGTATGCCATGTCTCAAGCACAAAGGGGCAGGAAAGACTCTTGACCGGCTCAAGAAGGGACAAAGTATGCTCATCCACGACATGCAGCGGCACGTGGTCCATGTCATCCTTTCTCGCACTCAAATGAACAGCGACGATCCTATCCTTCAGAAGCGCAATAAGATCCTTAATCTCATCATCACCGACCGAAAGCGCATGCGCAGTGTTCAGAATGAAAAACAGGGAGGGATGCTTATCAATAATCTCCTTCAACTGCTCTGCCCGAACATTATAGATTCCCCGATCATTCTCCATGCATAACTTCGGAGGATCCTCTTCTGCAGACAGTGACTCGAGAAGGGTAAAGTCCTCGAGCGTATGGCTGTGAAAGACAGCATATTGCGCATTCAACAGGCTATACACGGACTTGAGCTTCTGCAGAACTGCATTCGTGTACCTATCATTCCGATAATAGAACTTCGACGGGGCATTCATGCCTATCGTCTTCCATTTCTTGAGGAGCGAAAAGCTGTTCTGGCTCAGTCGGAAATCCATCAGGACATCAAGAAAAGACGTGCCGATCTCGATACCGTCAACACCGTGCTTTTCCACCTCCTCTATTGCCGTATTTATATCACCATTCTTGATGAAAATACCAGTATTGAGGAGAATCGGCTGGGATTTCTTCATAAGACACCTCCTTCAATGTCATCGAGGTTGAGCATGGGAACAGGGCTCTTCTCATAATCATCAATCGCAATCCTCGGGCATGCAGTATTGACGAGAAAATCAAGAAAATTAAAATCAGGCAATCCTTGGAGGCTGATGTCATCCGCTGCAAGGAAATAGAAATTCTTGTCAGGAAACCGCGTCGAAAGTGCAAAATACCGTTCCATGCCAAAAAGTTTCTTCTCCTTTTCCACAACGATCCCATACTGGCCACTTTTCACGCTGATAAGAACACCCACATCCTTTGCCCTTGCAAACAGAGAAAGGCGAGCGCTTCTCTTCCTTTCCTCAAGCTCTGCCTCCTTCATGTCAAGGACAGACGATTTCTTTGTCAGAGGATCATAGGTAAACACTGGCTTCTTGTTCTTTGCAAGGAGCGCCTTTGGATGGAACAATCCATCGCCAATATAAAGAAAAGCATCCACACCAGGAAAAGACTGCACATTGCACCCGAGCAGCTGGCCAGGAACGGGCGTATGCCTCGTCTGGAACAATACCACTTCCTTTCCGGACGCTTCCAGCTGCCTCTTGATCGACTTCAAATCCTTCGCGTATTGCGCTGTTGTGAAAAGACCGATCTTCCCAGGCAGGCTCGCGAGAAACGAACCCGAAAAGCTGATCAGGACATCTGTTTTCACCTCTACGTGCACAATCTTCATAGACAGAGAAAATCAAGCAGCATTTATAAAATGTTACCCTTTGGTAATCTTCTGCAGGTAATTCAAGTGCTTGAAAGAAGAAAGCGCGCACTCCCTGCAATAGGTATTGATCTCATAATTCTTCATGACATATTCAGCACTATTTCCGCAGATGATGCAGCGCTTCTTCTGAAGCGATGTCTTCTTCTCTACAACCTTCACTCTTCTTATGATGGATTTCATCAGGTCCTGATCACGAAATCATCCTTGAGGAAACTGGACATGCCCTTGCCCAGATAAAAGGAATTCTTCGCAGAAATCTCAGAAAGGACATCCCATAACGACCTCTCCCGCTCAAACGCAACAAGGGTCACATTCGCCTTCAGTACGCCCTCCAGATACTTGATTGCCTCTTCTTTTCCCCCGAGTTCATCTACCAAGCCCAGGTCCTTTGCCTCGCTTCCCAGATAAAACATGCCTGTCGCAAGCTCCCTCGTCTGATTGATCGAAAGATTCCTGTTCATGGCAACCTCTTCTATAAAATATTCATGGATGAGATCAAGCTTTGCCTGCAGAATTGCCTCTTCCTCTTCCTCTAACGTCCTATAGGGGACGCCCATGTCCTTATACTTGCCAGACACCAGCCTGCGATAGGTGATGTTGAACCGCGTCAGAAGCCCTGGGAATTCCAGGTAAGAGCCAAACACGCCAATGGAACCTGTGATTGCCATCCTGTTCGCGACAATATGATCTGTGGAGGACGCTACCCAATACGCGCCAGAGGCGCCAACCTCCCTGATCCACGAGACAGTGGGCATATCCAAGTTTTTGATTGCATTTCCGATCTCCTCAGACGCCACCGGGCTTCCCCCAGGACTATCGATCTCAAACAGCACTGCCTTTATGCCCTTATCCTTCTTCACTTTCTCAATCTCTTGGATAACATCCTCAGAAGACGTCCCTTCAGACCCGAAAAACGTATCAGACCGTTCTGTTGTCAAAGGGCCAGAAATTGTGATGTGTGCGACATTTCCTGATGCAAACTCAAAATTTCTTTTTCCCACGCTTCCTACAGAAATGATTGTTGCCACACAAGAACTGATGATGAACAGGCCAAGCAGGATAAAAATACCATACAAGATGGTCGGTCTCTTCCTTTCCTCACGCATATCATTCTGTCTTGCCATAGCTAGATCTCCATCCTCACGATTGTTCTCGTCCCTGTCACGCGCTCAAGCAGGGCACTCTTTTTCATGACGACTGCAATGGGCTCGATGACCCACAACAGGTAAAAGGGAAAAAACGGAAGTACAATAAGATTTCGCACCAGGCTTCTTCCAAATGACACGTCCCCCTGCACGCTGATCTTCATGATTTTCATTCCGTATGTCTGCGAAAAATAATACTGGAAGAGCGTAAAGTACAAAAGGGCAAGAATGGATATGAGACCGAACACAAAAGCCACGCTTCCTGAAAAGCCCTGCAACACACCCATGTTCTCAAAGAATGTTCCTGGAAACTCCTTCTGAAAAAACGCTGCGAATGGTGAGAAGATGACGAGGTCCAGGATCAACAGGTCGATGATTATCGCAAAAAGGCGGCGGACCAATCCTGCATCAGACAAGACGTATCTTTTCTTGGGCAAGCGCAGATTAAACGTCTCTTCAGCCATATCCTGCATCAATCCTGCGAATGTTTATAAATATTTCCCCAGACAGCGGAAAATCAGGCATCACTGATATAGACGAGAGAATGTGCCTTTTTTATCGCAAGATATATAAATCAACCCCTTTTTTGAGTTACCCAATGGGAAGAAAAGAACGCGAAGAGGCAGAACAGGAAGAGCAGATACAGGAAGACATCCGCAAGGTCAAGCTTCCACGGGGGAACCAGACACTAGGCCTCCTAGAGGCACGGCTTGGCGGAAGCAGGTGTCGCGTGCGTTGCCTTGACGGGCACACGAGAAACTGCAGGATCCCCGGACGGCTCAAGCGCAGGCTTTGGGTGCGCGAGAACGACATCCTCCTCATAGAACCATGGGAATTCGGCGGCGATGACAAGGGAGACATCATCTTCAAATACAAGCCAACGCAAGCCCACTGGCTCAAAAGCAACGGCTACCTGGACAAGCTTGAAGACAACGAAGAATTCTAGAATAGAAAAGTATAAATAGTCTTTACTCTTCAATAGATACTATCATGGGGATTCGGGATTATCTGATCATACTGGCATTGATGTTCATCAACCTGGTGACAACTGCATTTCTCGCCTTCAGATCGAAACTGGTCAACTTCGAACTTGGCATCGTCATCGTCCTCCTCATCCTTGATCTCATCTTTGTCCTTTCCCAGAAACCTCGCCTGGCAATCGCGTTCTTTACAGTCTCCCTCATCAACATGCTCCTCCTTTTCTTCTGGCAGCCAGACTTCATCTTCGCCCTACTTGCAATCATCGACATTCTCATCCTCTACTACCTCGTGCTGTACAGAAAAACAGAAGCAGCACTCTCAACAGAACAAATACCTGAGGAGACCGAAGACCTCTTCGCAGAACTCGGACTCCCCACAATAGAGCAGATCGCAAAAAATGACATCTCGATGATCTATCCTGCACAAGAGACCTCATTTACCAAAATCGTCTCAGATGATAAGATCACTCCAACTGACGTATTCGTCGAAAAAAAACCGGCACTCCAGACGTATGAGGAATTCGAACAGGCACAAACACCTCCAGAAGACTACGTCCACATCGAAGAGCTCGGCCTTCCCGAAGCAGAAGAGAAGATCCCTCAGAGAAAATACACATACCATCTCTATTACGAAGAGCCACGACAGGATCTGTCCTTCCAGCCAATAGAAGTCCTTGAAAAGAAGATCGAACAGAAAGTCAAACGGATCAGGAAGAGAACAACAGGAAAGAAAAAAAAGCGCTAAAGCCAGTCATTGCACTATTTCTCCCGCAAGAGCAGGATGCCAAAGCCGACGATTCCAAAGAAAATGAACATGTCGGCAAAATTGAACACGGGAAAGAACCTGAAATCAATGAAGTCAACCACAAAACCGTACGCCATCCTATTGAGCAAATTACCCATCGTGCCTGCAGCAATCAAGAGCAGATACGGCCGGGCATTCGGCATAACCCTTCGAAAATACAGGAAAATCCCGGCAAGGACGATGACCGAAAGGACGAGAAGCACAATATTATAGGGCTTCAACATGCCAAAACTCGCGCCAGTATTCGTCACGAGATGCAAAGCGAAAAAACCAAGATCATAATATGCATTCGTCTTCAGGAAAAAATCCTTCACCAGCTGATCCAGAAGAACAAGGATAACAAAGACCACACTATATATAAGAGTCTCCTTCGGTTTCATACGCTTCATGGCAGAAAAGAAGAATAGCTTGTATTAATGGATTGCGAAAAAAATGACTGTTGAACCATTATTGCACGCCACCCCGACGGCGGCAGACGGATGCTCCTCACGATGTTCGTCGCATCCTACGCGCCACTCCGACGGAGCCAACCCTCGGCACGTCTGCGCCGTCGTAGCGTGCGACGAGGTGGGGGTCGCCCCTTCGGGGTACCGAATAGGACAAATCAAGCGGAGCGCAGATTTGTCCGTCGCACCGCCATAGACGGCGCAGTATCAAATGCACAGAAAAGTGATTTTATTGGATTATGGAAAACATGCGAGAAAAGTCCGTGCCTGTCAGTCGTTGGCTGTGTTCATATCCGTCAGCAGTAAACTGCATTCCGATATCTTGTTGTCTACTGCCACCCATACCGTTTCATCGGTTGCTTGTCCTGGCTGCTTTCTGCGATCTTCTCGATATGGATGACACGCTGGTTGATGCTGTCAAGCTCAGAACGGATCGTATCAAGCCGCGCAAGGATGAGCTGGAAATCCTTGTCATAGGACGGCAGGTCTGGTTTTGAAGGCGTGAATGATGCGATAGGATGATCAAAGCTCGGAGTCGGCGAGAAGGGCTGGCTGGGCTCAGGCGCACCAAAAGCGGGAGGATTCATACCCCCTGGCAAGGAATCCTGCAACGGGGGAAGAGCTGCCTGGGAAAGATCAGGAAGAGGAGAGATCTCATCAAGCGGCTTTTCCTTCTTGAACATGTCAAACAATCCCATAGTCATCACGCAACAATGTTTTCAATGATCGCATCCGGCGCGAGTTTTATCGTCGAGAACATGATCGTCTGCGGATAGATGCGGATATTTCCCTTGCGGATGCCGTCCTTTAAGAAACCAAGATAATCATCACTCATCGCCTTATCAAGCAGGAGATCCAGAACCTTTGCCTTGAACACTTCAACAGAGCCAATCCGCCCAAGCAGCTCATTATGAAAATCCTCATAGGTAATCTGTTCTCTTGCCTCAGCAGAAATCCCTGCATAGAGCTTATTACTTATGACCTCAACCCCATTCTCGCTGTTCATGAACGTGACAAGCTCGGCCTCGTCAAGCGCGATATTTAACCCGGGAAGGTCGAGAGGGCTCTTCATCGTCTCCTGGAATGAGAGCATGTCAAAGAAAAAGATCTTGTAGTCATTCTGCCTGATCTTCTCATACGTGCCCTCAGTATAATATGCCTGGAAGCGTTCGATATCTTCTGATCCATAATATGTCGGCTCTGCATTTCCGATGCCCATCGCAGCTATAAGCCTGTCATCCTCAAGAAGGATATATTTCTTCGACGTGTCATTGATCCTTTGCTGGAACTCCTTCGCATCCATGATGATGAGAATGGAGAGGGCGAGTGTTATGATGGAAAAGATGATGAAGACAAGCACAATAACCTTCAGGAAATCCTTCAGCTTCTTCAATGCGACGCCAAGAACGACCAGTACAACAATGAACGCTATCGGTACCAATATCCAGAGCATGACTCACCTCCCTCTCTTCTGGGAACCGCTACTTTATAAATTTTTTTATGCCCTTTAGCAAAGAGAACATGATTCCAATGGGCAAAGATGGCATTTTGGATTTTTCCTGCAGACATCCTTCCCCAGCCTGACGATAAGAGCATGGTATTCCTTGAACAGACTGATGCCGGCAGGAAGGGATTTCTCGAACAGGGACCGTATCTCATCATACGACTCACTGCCTGAGATGATGCCTAACCTTACAAAAACCCTGCGCGTGTACGCGTCCACCACAAAGGCAGGCTTTTCCAAAGCATACAGGACGATGGAATCTGCAGTCTCAGGGCCAATGCCCTTCACAGACAGGAGAAACTCCCGTGCATCGTTAAGCGATGCTCCCTTCAACTCATTGAACTGGACTCGCTTCAAAGCATTGCACAGCTCTTTGATCTTCATCGCCTTCTGGTTGAAATACCCAGCACTCCTGATGAAACCTGCAAGCTTTTCCTGATTGACCTTATCAAGAGCACGAAAGCTCAAGAGATGCTTTTTATGCAGGTTCAAAATTGCCTTCTCCACATTTGTCCACGAGGTGTTCTGGGTCAAAATCGCTCCCACCATGATCTCAAGCATGTCCTCGTCAGACAGTGGCGGGCCATTATGATGCTTTGGCACATGAAGCGGCTTTTTTTCAGCACGGCCTGTCCTGTCCGGGCCTGCAAGCGGCCACCAGCCCTGAGAGCCGAACCTGCGGAGAAGAAGGTGATACGCATCCAATATCCTATGCGAACTTGTAGGCGACATGATACTTCTGCGCGTAGCCAGCGATGCTCTCTTCCACGATCTTTTTGATGTCTTGATTCCTCTCGCACCCATACGCTGTCTTAAGCACCCATCCCTTGAGGAACACGTTTTCCTTTTGCACACGCAAGGTAACAGCGCACGACAATTCGTCTGAGTGGGATTCGATCTTTCCCAAAGAGACAATGATCCTATCCCCTGCCTGCGCGCGAAAGAAGAACCTATCAAGGTCCCCCGTCCCCTGCAATGGTTCCTTGAATACTCTGCGTACCTGCCGATATACCTCAAGAGCGCGCCCTTTCAATGCATCCCTGCCATCATCCGTCGTCAATATGTGACGCTCGTGCACGTCAATCATTTTGACAATTCCCAATTGAAAGAACTCGTTATTGTCAGGAAATACAGGATGTTTCTCGACAATCTGCGCGTATTTTTCCAGAAGCTTTAGGTCCATACAAAAAGAAAATGAGAACGGCGTTTAATTATTTTTCCTTTTTCTCAATAAGGACAGCGTTGATGGTGCCTTCCTGGCCAGGACGGGAGGTGATCCTTGCCTTTCCCTTGGCAGTGTCAAGGACGGAACCCTTGGTGATGATATTTCGCCTGGCAAAATGCCTGTTCGCGGGATTCCCGGTCGTTGTTATGATCTTTTCCACAGAATGCTTCTTGGTTGCCGGATCATACACATTGACGACATCAATGGAATGCAGCTTGTTCTTCATGCCACCGCCCTTCATCTTGACAGTGATGAGCATCTTGTCATCAATCTTGGTGAGCATTGCCGCATTTCCCATGCGATGCAGCCTCTTAATACGCGTACTCTTGTACTTGCCGCCGGTAAGTTTCCTGTTCGCGCGAAATTGCATGATGACCATGCTGCGAAGGAAAAACAGGCGGTTTATAAAGATTATGGAAAAAGGAAATTCTTGACTGGCTTCCCTGAGTTCCTGGTTCGCAGTTGGTCGTTCGTAGTTCGTGGTTCGTTGTTAATGTTTAGTGATGAGAATCGCTCACTATTCACGATTAGCAAAGCACGATGAACGACTCACCACCCATAACAACATTTATAAATAGTCAGGAACTCCTCCATATATAAGCTTTTTAGGTGGTATTTATGATGGAACCCGCTAGACCCTTAGACGCACTCAACAAGGCAAGAAACAAAAGAGTGCTTGTCGAACTCAAGAACTCACGCCAATACGTCGGCCTTCTTCGCGCATTCGACATCCACATCAACATCGTCCTCGAGGAAGCAGAAGAGATCAAAGACGGAGAGACCGTCAGGAAACTCGGAAGCCTGTTCGTCCGCGGCGACACGATAACCATCATCAGCCCGCAGTGATAAACGATGACCAAAGGAACTCCTTCTATGGGAAAGAAGTCCGGGAAGAAAACCCACATCATCTGCAGACGATGCAATGGACATTCCTACCACATCAGGAAAAAAAGATGTTCAGCCTGTGGGTATGGAAAGAGCGCGCGGCTGAGAAGCTACGCCTGGCAGAAGAAGTAATGATTATTCTCTGGATGGCATTCATAATATTTATATAGTATTCTTTTCAGGAAGGGACTACACATGAAAGCGAATCCCTCTACCTTGCTTCTTTCGAGCATTGTGCTCTTCGTCCTTGTCCTCGGTGTGGTGTCATTCTCGTATCAGGAGACGGTGCGCGGATTAGCAAGCTTGCCTCTTTCCCCAACAAAAGATGTGAATATTCCTCTCGGACAGCCACTCACCGGATCTGGCGGGACGACATACGTCTATGGAAATTCGCTCATCGCATCAAAGAAAGACACCACTCTCACCTATCATGTGCAGGACTTTCTCTCGACAAACAGGCTCACGACGACCGCAGAAGGCCTCATGCAGAGCAAGTATGTTTCCTATCCGTATGGAACGACGTTGACGAAAGAGAGCTTTTCTTCCGGCGTGCAGAAGTACACCTTCACTGGAAAAGAAGATGACGGACACCTGATGTACTTCGGCGCGCGGTACCTGGATGCGCGGACAGGGAGGTTCATAAGTATTGACCCCATAACATCTACTCATGCAAATTATGACTACGCTGACGACAATCCACTCCGATTCGCTGACCCCAACGGGAAAAGAGCAAAGGAAATGGGAAAACTTGCCGAGGGAATCGGTGCGGGAACACTTGATTCCATTAGGAACTTGCCTCAGGCTTTAAAAGCTGTTGTAGAGAATCCTGCCCTCCTCCTCGACCTTCCAAAAAATGCGGCCACCGCGGCTCGGGCATCATTTCCCGAAAATTCTCTCTTCGGCTTTGGCACAGCACAGGATCCCTACGTTGCAGGGAAAGCCGCATCAAGCATTATCCTGACCCTTCTCGGAGCGCAAGGTGTGATCAGCGGAGGATTTCCTTTGCAATTACAAGTAACACCTATGCCCTCTTTAGCAATGGCAACATCAACTGGCGGAACATTGCCTTTGGCTGGAGGAATGGCAATATCTCTCACAGCAAGCGGTCCATCAGCTCTTGGAACAATTGCCCTTCTTCGAGAAGCAGGAGAATCCGCTTCTGGAGAGCAGGCAACCTCGGCACAAAAACCACCTGCTGAAGAGCGCGTCACGTTATATCGCGTAGACAAATCCCCAAAACAAGGCGGCGTTGATCCTGCAGGTCCCTGGACAACTGAAATCGATGAGGCTTGGGGAATGTACAATGAAGGCATGTTGAATGGGAACTTTGTCTATAGGTACAGAACGACTACTTCTGATTTTACGAAGAATTTTCAATCATCTGGAAATGGATATGTCCCTTTACGAATGGCTGAAGAAAGGATAAAACCTCTTGGCAGAATCGAGAAAGTCATGGAACGATTAGAAGAATGATCTGAAAGAATACTCTGCTCGCGAATGCGGCTATTATCACTCTTTCCGAATATACGGCCATTGCCTCAATTTATACTCGAGGTTATCCAAATTGTAATCTATCTCCTCGACAGGCCTTTGCTGTTCATGCCAAAACCGGCTTTCAAACCGGATGGTTTCTTTTATTATTTCTGGATCAAATTCTATGGCATATTCGTGTCGCGAATACGGAATGCCATCAATACGCACATGGATAGCGTTGTTATTGCCTAGTCCTATCTCGACAAATCCGTTAGGACTCTCGAACCTTGCTATTTTCTTAATTGTCATAATGGAATTCTTTTCTTGCCTCATTCACTTTTGCAATATAACTCTTGAGAATCTCTCTCTCTTTTTCATAAGGCGTACACTTTACTTGAGACTCTCTTTGCCTGCCTGCCTCTCTCGAAAATTGCCTCAACATGCGAATATAATGGATTGGCCTGCTTGGACTCTGCTTTTCCAACCGTGCTTCAATAGTCTCGCCAAAATTCTTCTGCAGGGGAAGCCAGAAAAAATCTTCTCCTCGGTAACTCTCTCGCATAGTGTCTCCGATCAGGACGAAACTATCTGGGATGATCTTCTGTCGTTCTGCAATCATTTGTCTTGCCCACGAGCGCATCTGCGTAAGATGGTCATAATGATCGGGAAATCTGTTTTTCACTGCTTCTATAATATCTTGGCCTTCAGTATTGTAAGGACTTTTGAGGAAGAGACCGTCTATTGCTTTGGCAATCTCTGCATCAGTTGCAGTCTTACTGATGATGACTTTCGCAGTTCCTTCATACATGATATGGTTGAGGGTTGCAAGCTCAAGAAGGTCATCCAAATCATAAGGCATTTTTTCCTTTTCTAAAAAAACTCTCAATATATTAGTGTCCCTGAACATAGACAGAAAAAATCTGAAACCATTTATAAATGTTGTGTTTTTACTATCGGTTAGTGGCTACATAAAAGGATTTCTCGTCACAGGATACTGATGCGGGAAGCACGCAAAGACCGTATAGTTACATGCGACGACTTGTCGCGTGCCTATCGTCGTAAAAGAAGTGGAACTAGTTAAAATATCTTTCGGAGAAATGTCCAGTCCGAGAAGTATTATTGACTCGGATGTTCTGTCCATTCAAACCTTGATATTATACATTAGAGTGCTTGGCGTTTAAAACGATTGTATTGCAATCGTCAATACATCTAAAGAGCTAGAATCGGTCCTGCAAGATCTGCCGTTTTATCTATGAGATTGGTTATATAAAATCGCAATTCAGGAGCCATGTCTCGTTTATAGGTTTCGACAAGAAGTTTCTTCCTCTTGTTAATAAGATTTTCAAGAACCTCTTCATCCCTCTTTACATAGGCATTTGAAAATTCGTTTAGATAATTGACAGCCGCTTTCAATTGGACGGTTTCATGTTTTGATAAGGCTCTTTTTCCTAAATATTTAGCAAGATGTTTATACTGATCTGCGATCTTTTCCAGTTGCCACACGATAATGAAGAGGAAGTGCGCAGCTCCATCCTGCCGGACAAGAATCTTTTCTATCGTGTTTGCCAAGAGGTCGTTTTCCTCTTCAAAACTTTCAATCCGTTCAACATTTCTCCTTCTTTCAAGCAATGAAAACCCCATAGCAATGGTGATTCTGAACATCCTCCTCAGAAGAGGGCGCATTTGAGATTCATCCGACTTTTGAATAAGCCGCACCCTCAAATGAGCACCATTTTCTTCAATTGCTTGATATCCTGGAAGGCATTCCTTTATTCTCTTCCTGACCAGTTCGACCTGTTTTTGACTTTCGCAATGTATACTTAATTCATCAATGCCTTGCTTGTATAGGGCAGCCAACATCCAACGGGAATAATCATCCTTTCTGCCTCTCAAATCAATTGTTTTTTCAGTAAAATCCTTCTTATTAGTACTTAAAATAAGAGCATTTCCCTGAACGTCCATATCAAGCTCATTCCCCGCCTTTAACGCATGCTTTCTAACCCATGCAGCAGGAAGAGTCACTGTAAGAGTATCATGACCTTGACTAACGATTTTCCGTCTCATAATCAATCCAAAAGCAGCCTTTGTTTTAAAATTTAATCAATCACTAGTGATCATAGGGGGAGCATTATAGTATCAAACTGCATTACAAAGGAAAATGAAACAACTCACCCTATTCCCAGAACCTGAAATTACATCCTGGCTTTATCGACAACCGCCAGAAGAACTCAAAAAAGAATTAGACGAGATAGCACAAAAGGCAAGCGAGCACCCCTTACTTTTACCACCTTGGCACTTCTCATGGGGAAAGTGGCGCAACCAAAAAGGCGACCTAGTGACGGAAACGCCAGAGTCACGTCTAGAAGCAATGCGCACATACATCCATCCTCAATTTCCTTCAGAACTGTATACAATAAGTCTGGAGAGACTCATTGGTGCGGCATACTTCTGGGATGGATGGCAAGCCGTCGAAGCGGAATTTGTCGACCCCCATATCGAAATTGCATTCATTCTCCCACAATACAAAAAGCATGGCACATACATTAAACGACTACTCGCTGAAGAGCTTCCAAAAATCAAAGAGGACAGACTATGAACCACACAGATGACCTGTTTGCGAAGAACCTCGAAGAATTACTGACAAACATCCCAATATCAAACTGGGAACAAAAAATTAGCACGCATTACTCTGCCCGTGCTGAAAGGAATGAATTCGACTGTACAGACTATCATGTCTATAGAGCATTATTCGACAATTACACTTTGACCTTAAGAGGGGAGTGTAACTATTGGACATATCAAGCCGAATACGATGTAGATCAGTATGGGCCAAAGAGCAGTTTCAAAAGAGTGACCATTTCATTAAAAACAGATAAACAGATTCTTTTAGAGAACCATCCCGCAAGCACTTCAACAGAATCATTCTTCAATCAATTGATAATTGATTATACTCGTTTCCATGAAGAACTTGCACAAAAAATAAAGAAAGAAAAGAAAGAAGCACGAGAAAGGGTATTACAAGAAGGAAGGGAAAAAAGTCTTCAAAAATTACGAAACAGGGTCAGGCAATAATCTCATTTCTTGCCGAGCATGTCTTCTACTTTTGTGATGAATTCGTCCGTGTCTTCTAGGGCAGTTCTTGCCATCTCTCTGCTGATTGAGGGTGTTGCCTCATATTGTGCTGTTTCTCTCTTTGTTTTTGTCTGGATGAGTTTGAGGATGAGCTGTTCGCTCATTGCGTATGCTTTGGCGAGTTTGTGTAAATCTTTATTTTGCAGACTTGTTGTTCCATTAACGTAATGCAGTTTAAGAACTGTAATAGTTGCAGCGTGACTCTTTGACTTATACCCAATACTGGAGAGTGCTGCAAGACCTGCGGTGTACATGCTGTAATAAGAAACGATGATCGTCCACTCGTACATCTCAAAATCACCAGGAAGTTTGAGGAATTTTCTTACCTCATCTTCTTCTGAGATCTTAAACAGAAGATTGGCGACGGTGAAGTTCTTTCTTGCCTTTGTCAGGAATGGTTTTTCAAGACGCTTATGCTCTTCCTTCTTTGACAATTGCTCTTTCTTCAGGTAGATTTCGATTTTCTTTTTCAGGAAGTCCTCTTTCATATGATCCTCCAAAACAGCTCATGACCAAACAAAGAAATGCCGTCCTTTCGTATTTCTTTGCCCACATTCAGCTCCTTAGCTTCCAGCATTTTCTTAAATTCCACAATGTCAGTTATGAGGGGACTTACTCTGATATTGTGAGAATACTGATATCCTGCACATTCCCTTTCAATCGCTTCCCTAACTTCCTTATCCTTTAAATCATTCACGATGAACAAGAGATCAATATCTGACTGCTTCGTAGCAGATCCTTTTGCTTGGCTTCCAAAGAGGACGATGGATTGGACTTTGGAAAGATATTGGTTTGTTACCTTCTCAATTAGCCCATCGATAATGGCCTTTAGCTTCGCATTCTTCTCATAGACTTTCTCTGCCTTGAACATGTCCAATGCCATGAGTTGATGGCGTGTGAGGGGATTTTGGAGGTTTAAACGGCATTGCTTTGCAGCACCCACTTTTTCACTCCGGATCATTCCTTCTTTTTCCATTTCAGTAATGTGCATGTGTGCAGGACGATAGCCGATATCGAGTTTTTTAGAGATTCCCATAATAGTCTGACCCCTATCCAAGTCCTCTCGCATGAGTCCGATGATCTTGAGTAGTGTTTCTTGCCGCATATCTATTCACTAATTGAATAGTATTATTCACTTTAGTATATAAATGTTTCGGCTTGGAAAACGCTATTTGTTTATGCAATAGCACCACCTTCCTCCAGGTAAAGCTTGACTGCGTTTCTTAAATTGTTCCACTCTTCATCCGTAAAATCTTCACGATTCATGGTAATGCTCCTCCAAGAGTAGATAGCACTGTGAGGTTTATAACGATTGTAATGCAATCGTATCTACACTTCGATAACTTCACTTTCTGGTTGTTTGAGCAAGTCCTGGATCTTTTCTTTTTTCTCAACAATAATCTCGAATATTTTGTGGATCTTGGTCTCGGTCAAGAAGTCAAACCCGAGAACACTATTTCTCACATAGTCCGAGATTGTCTTATACCCTTTCGCAAGGGCATTGTTGACAATCCGCTCATATTGCGTATTCGTCACTCTTATCATTATCACTCTGTTTTTCGGCATACACACCTCCTGCCTTGCACTCAACAATTTTTTTCATGCGGAAACTACACAATGAATAAAGTTACTACTCTCAAATAGCAACAATAGTATATATATCTTTTCCTTATAATATATATAATACCTTATAATTATATAATAATATGGATTCAGCCCATACATGAAACTGAAGATCCCGCCCGAAACAGAACCCAGAGCATAAAACTCAAATATGAACAAACCTCTAAAGATAATCTACCACGTTTTCTAAAAACAGCAATACAAAAGCAATACAAACCATATATACCACTCAAAAACAACAGTGCATATGGAAAACAACCAATCAAACAAAACACTGTCGGACTACATCACAATCGCACTGCAAGACCCCCAGTTAATATACTGCGTGGCATCTGTACGGAACACAGAAAAGAAACCAGTAAATTTGGCTTTCGTCGCCAGAACCGAAGAAGAATACAACATCAATGGAAAGCCAAGCGGAAAAAAATCCTGGTTCAACAACCGCAAACAATTCTACTCAGATAGCATGATACAGACTCTGGAACTTGAACTACTTAGTGATGGCTATGATTATTCCATTAACGCATCATACAAATCACCATATATACTTACGCCAAAAGACAAAGAAAGAATCATCATACCGAAAATAGAACAAACAACCATAAGATTACAAAGACCTCCAAAATTGTGGAAAATATTCGGAATAGGAACTGAAAAAGACACCTACAACCAGGGATGGCACCAACTCATCGCAGAAACCAAAATCCCACAAAAAAGCCTGCCAGAAAACGAAAGAGAAGCAGAAATGACACTCACCAAAGACCTCACCCAAACACTGCAAAGACTCACTACAGCAATAGAATTCGTCAATAAAACAACCCGAAGAGAATACGAGCCAGAAGAAGAAATCCAACTCGCACTCATGCACCCCTCATACTACCACCAACCACTATACCACGACATGGATGAAAAACTCATCGCAAAATCCTACTACATATGTACCCTCAATAACATCCCCATCTATGTCCACCATTTCAATCCACATGTCGGAAGTAAAAAAACAGGCATTAGTCCTCCAAAGGTTGTTCGGAAAGAAACCTCTTAAGAACAACAGGCATACTGGAAGACGGAGTAATAGGGCGAGCAAAATAGGTCTCCTCAGGAAAAACAAGCTCATCCAAACTCCTTACATTCGAAGACTCAACCAATGTCTTCAACTTCTCCTTCCTCCTAAATGGATCCTTCTCATAAGAAGGAGAAAGAGACTCACCAATGAGTTTCCTTGCAAAATCGAATTTGACAATATCACCTACGCCAACACTAGCCCAACCATTCTCCGAACGCCCAGTCTCAAAATACGCCAAAGGAATCCTTCTCGCCTGCCTCATATCAAAAGCATCATACACTATCACCCGAGTATCAAAATGCGCCCTATCCTCATCATAAAGCCTTAAAACCGCTGCATATGTTGCCATAATATATCACCTCAATCAAATCCTATCATTTTGTTTCTTATAAACCTGCGCAGTAGCCTTTAATACTAACCTCAAACCTCCACAACCACACTCCCATCTGACCCTGAAATCTCAAAATACTCAACCAAATAAAGTACATCGAGTCGATGTAAAACACTCTTCCTCAATTCCCTATCAGAAATTTGCATTTCCATAAAATAGTACACACTCTTTAAGGTTCATAAACTTTGCCCAAGAAAAACCGAAAGATTCCCGATGACAAACAAAGAATTTTCGAAAAAAGAAAGAAAATCCGAAATATTGTTAAAATACTTCTCTTCTTAAAACAACAAATGTTCAGTCTTGACCTAGTGAATTTATGGAATCTTATTACAAGAAGAAAACCTAAAATATCTGTTGAGAGTTTTGAATACATACCAGACGGATATGGCAGTATTTCCCTACGAGGTTGCGAGCTCGGGAATACTGATTAAACGATAATATTTATAAAGCAGATCAGCTAATCGAGATATAATGGTTGAGGTTAAACCAAAAAAGGCATTGTATAAACGATGGAGAAGTTTGATTAAGTCAGTTTGTGGATTTTGATTTTAAAAGTTCTCTAGAATTGTCGTGAAGAATGTCTTTTGGCTCGTGTTTTCTTGTGCTTTTGTCGTGTTTTTCGTTTTTCCTGATTCATTTTCTCGCAAGTTTACACAGCTCTCGCTATGCGACGTCGTTCGAGTGTGACGAGCTGGTACAGGTTGAATCCAAAGCAGGTGAACATGTTTTTTATGTGAACGCGCGCGAGTGTCGTCACAAAGATCACTCCCGCGTGAAATACTTCTTTGACGACGGCAAACGGCCTCTCTCCAGGCGAGCGTTTCTTTGCAATTTGTGTGTTGCGTTCCTTTTGTTTTTTCGTAAGCGGGTGTCCTCGTGTTGCACGCTGTGATGTCATATCTTTCACGCCGTCAGGAACTGGCGTGAAACAGTAGCCTTTGTCCCGGTATGCTTTGCCATCGTCTTCATCAAGAATATCTATGGTGTTGTCGTGGTCTTTCGCTGTCGTTGTTTCGACTTCGCGTATGAGTCCATGTTTGACGTCGGTCTTCATGTGCATTTTGTAACCGTAATGCACCTGTCCATGTTTAACGCTGTATGACCCGTCCTTGTCCATATGTGCTTTTTGCTTTTCTGTGTACTCTATTTTTTTCCCTTCTTTTTCCGCTTTCTTCTCTCGTCCCGTCCTGGCGCGACCGCGCTCAGCCTCGATGAATGACGCGTCTTGAATAACGCCTTTTGCGATCTTGAATCCTCTCTGGTCAAGCTGGTTTTGCAATTCATTCCAGATTTTTTCATCTTTACCTTTTTCCTTGAGACGCTCGCGAATATTCCATATCGTCGTGAAATCAGGCACTTTTTCAGGAAAATCCAGGAAAGCGCGAAAGCTCAAGCGATCATTACACTGGAACTCCAATTCCTCGTCGGACAAACCATACATGCTTTGCAAGACCAGTGCCTTCACGACGACAATCTCATCCGTATGCGGACGACCACCTTTTACTTTGTCGTCATAAAAAACACTTGCAACAATAGGTCGAAACCTCTTCCAATTAATCACATTTTTCATCAACGCAAGACGATCACCAAGACCCCGCACCTTCACATACTGCTCACGCAGAATAAATTCGTTAAAACTCATCAGCCATCACCTCGACGATAAACATACACATTACAGTCGAGAAACTAGTATAAATACCTTACTAAAAAATAGGGTTAATCAAACTTCTCAATAGTTTCAAAAAAAGAAGGTCTCGTAAGAATAAATGCGGAGGACTTTTCCGGAGGAAAATGTCCTCCTCGTTGTCGTTCTATCCATTTGAGCTATGCTCAAATTCCCAACAACTCCGTTGTTGAGGAGGGCGAAACCGGATGCGGGAAGCAGGATTCGAACCTGCGAAAGCACTAAGCTAACGGGTCCTAAGCCCGTCCCATTTGACCGCTCTGGCATTCCCGCGTATGGACAATCGAGAACTGGAAGGATATAAAAATGTGATGCAAAGGCCTTTTCAGGTTTGGTTTCTTGTCGCAATTTTATTTCATTCCCTTCCAAAAATTACGAAAAATAACAAACTTTATATATTTTGACACATTATCTATTGCTATGACAAATGCAACAAGGGAGGTTTGGGATATCCTTGCAAATGATATCAGCATCCGGAAAGATATCTCTCGAGGCATAGTCAACAATCGGGCACTTGCCAAGTATATCATCAAGAACTACCGCCTTAATGTGTCTCTCGACGGGGTCATCTCTGCAATCCGGCGCTTTGAGCGCGACCAGAAGATCATCGAGGACTTCAAGACGGTCAAGGAGGTTCTGAAAGGCGCGAAGATCAGCACCAGGACGAACATGGCTTCCATCATGGTCTCGGAAAACTCCCAGAACGCCAAATACCTTGCAGAATTCATCACCGACCCCTATTTCATGAATAATGAAGCTGTGCGGCTGACCAAGGGCGAAGAGCACATGAAGATCATGATCAGCCAGACAGATCTGCCGCGGTTCAAGAAGATTTTCACAGATGACCTTATCCAGCACATGGAATCAGATCTTGCAGAGCTTAACATCACCCTCACCCAGAAAGCCTGCGAGACAAAGGGAGTCCATGCGCGAATAACAAACGAGATCGCCAACCATGATATCAACATCAAAGAGGCGATAACAGTCCTTCCGGAAATCATCATATTTATCAAGAATGTGGATCTTATCAAAACACATGAGGCAGTCTTTTCCCTCATCTCTGCCCCTGCGCTTCCCTGACCATGTACCATGCCATGAAGCAGCACCCTTTCCGGTGCTGAAAAATCCCCTGTTTATTTATAAACAAAATTATATTCACTTTAAAGGGATGAAGGCTCAATAATTGCGAATTCCGCTGTTTGACGCTCTATAAATCATCAACCCCTTTTTCCGTCATTTCTTGCTACGAAAAGTTTATAAATAGCATACTACCTTTATCGTTCCTATGTCGGCTTATGGCTTAACCTTGCCAGGAAGCGACCGCAATCCCTGCGGCTGCATGAAAGCTGACGGATGTTAACCTGAAA
>JBDRSD010000089.1:0-28238 GCA_043825215.1 Nanobdellota archaeon | reverse complement strand
ATGCTAATTTTGGCAATCTTGCGAACTTGATATGTTGTCCAACCATCATTCTTACGCCTTAACGTCTCAATAAGCTTCCCTCTTGTGAGTTTCATACATTCTGAATTCTCACCGTAGGGAAATAGTTTCTGGATAACACAGTTGAGTTCTTGATTGCAAATATTTTTAAATAGAATTATCTTTCCCTTGCTCTGAAGAGAAGACGCCATCGTGATATAGGAACTATTCGTCTTTTTCTGAACATACAAACTGGGAAAGCAAATAGGGGTAATAGCGCGCGAATCGCGCAAAACAAAAAGATCTAGAGGTTGCACTCTATGATACACGACTTTCACTACGGCCAATTCACGTGGAAACGGGGAAGGAAAAGACTGCTTAAGGCAAAGGAGGAAAAAGAACTTACCGTTAGTGTAGGACTTCCTGTCTTCAATGAAGAAAAGACTCTCGAATTCGTCATCAATTCAGTCGAGCGATTGCGCAATGAAGGCCTGGTCGACCAAGTCATGGTATTTGATTCCGGATCGACAGATGGAAGCCTCAAAATCTGCAAAGAGAAAAAAATACCCTGTGTTCTCGATACCGAAGCTGCAAAAGATCTTGGTGTAACCCTGCAACGCGGAAAGGGATTCAACCTTTGGGCAAGTACACATTACCTCAAGGGGGACATCCTTGCATGGGTGGATACAGACCTCCGCTCACTCAAATCCCGGATCATCCTCGGAAACGTAGGTCCCCTCATCATGCATGACGAACTCGTTTTTGTCAAGGGAAGGTATCGCAGACCCGAGATTGACAACAAGGTTACTAGATACGTTGCTGAACCACTCCTGTCCATGCTCTTCCCGGAACTGAATGAGGTTATCGATCCCCTTTGCGGTCAATATGCTGGACGACGCTCAGAACTCAGAAAAGTACCATTCGATCCCAGCTATGGATGCGAAGTCTCACTCCTCATCAACATGATGCAAAAATACGGTCCGCATAGGATTGCCCAAGCATACATCGGTCCGCTCAAGAACCGAATCAGAGATACCACTTACTATGGCATCATGAGCGGCGAGATCATCATCACTATCCTGCAAAATGCAAAAAAACAAGGCAGGATAGAATACAACGGCGCACTCAAACTGAACCTGGTGCAGCAAGTAACCAGGGACGGCGTCCATTACGTAGCACGCAGCTACAAGATCGCCCATCGTGACCTACCCTCTATGAAGTATGTCGAATCAGGACTCTATGAACGCCCTGCAACAGAAACCATACAAAGCTATGCTGCTCCCCGGAGAAAGGTCAATCCTCCAAAGGTGAGACGTGCCAAGTGAAACAATGAAAAAGATTATCCTCGCACCCCACCCTGACGATGAACTTGTCGGACTGGCAGGAATGATTGCCACAAGCGAGAACCCAGAAGAATTTCATGTCATCTATACCTCTGACGGAGCACCAGTGGTCCCCGAATGGTACCCTATTGCCGGATGCAAAACACCTGACGAATATCGCGCAACCCGTCGCGCAGAAGCAAAAGCAGGATGCGCATACCTTAGCATTCCTGAAGAACACCTTCACTTTCTCGAGTTTAGCGATTTCACTCTTGCAGACAACTTGAATGGACTGGCAGACACCCTTACTGCGCTTTTTCATGTCATCAGACCTACAGAAATCTACATACCTGCACTTGAAAAAGGACATCCTGATCATGATGCAACCCACATTGCAGGATGGGCAGCGATAAAACGTATGCGAAATGCAGGCATGGCAATCCGGGCTTATGCCTTTGCAGAGTATGCATTAATTGATGGGAAAGAGGCGTTCAACAAGTTTCCTGATGTAAACACCTGCCAGGTTCACCTTCTCACACAAGAAATAATTGAAAAGAAAAAACAGGCACTTTACCTTCATACATCACAGCTAGGTGAAAAAAATGACTGGATGTCACGATATTTTATGGAGTGTACACGAGAAGCAATAATGCCCCTATTTAATTATGACCCTGTACAACTTTTCCATCACTTGCTTCATGTGCCTTGCTATTTTGAGATGATCTATTCCCTCCCAATCTCTTCGTCAACAATTGACCAAAAATTGCTCACTTTTGCAACCCTAGAACAAAAACACAAAATAGATCCAGTGAGTACTATTAAATAGTAAAATTTTAAAATCAGATACATATCCTTTATATTATGCGCATCCTTCAGATTGAACCACGGACAAATGGACCAGTTAACAAAGATGCAACAGGTGGAATGGAACAGATAACATACCTTCTTGACAAGGAATTTTTCAATGGAGGTCATTTGACCACACTGATTGCAAGAAGTGCAAGTGACATCTCTGGAAAACTCATCACTATCCCTGATCAATGGAATGATTCACAATTCTTATCACGAACCGATTTTGAGGAAAAAACAGTGAATGCCTTCAACACATTCATTCTCACACAAGACTTGAGCAAATATGACATCATTCTCAACCATATGTCTGACATCTTCTGCTATGCTACACGTATTCAAGAACCAGTAGTAACTATATACCATATGTCTCCTTCTTTCTTCTGGGATCCTGCTCTTGGTAACCTTCCTTTAAAAAATTCCTATTTCGTTGCCGTATCGGAACACCAGAAAAACCTCTACCAACAAGCAGGCCATCCAGTTCATAAAGTCATAACCCACGGTATTGACATCAACGCATTTATTCCCGGACAAAAAGATGATTATTTACTCTTTCTTGGACGACTTGTCCCTGAAAAGGGTGTTGATATTGCTATTGATGTGAGCATAAGAACTCGGATTCCTCTTATCATTGCAGGTGCTCCCGACTCTGTTCTCACACCTGAACGTGAAGCATACCAATCACGAATCTTCAATGCTATCGATAACAAACAAATCCACTATGTTGGACCTGCCGATCTCTCGAAAAAAAAAGAACTACTCAGCAGAGCAAGAGCATTACTCGTACTCACCCAGCCACATAACCACATTCAAGAAGCATCATCGCTTGTCTCCATGGAAGCCCTTGCTTCTGGAACACCTGTCATTGCAACTAACAACGGAGCACTTCCAGAAATTGTCGACGACGGCAAGACCGGTTTTATACGAAATTCTATTGAAGACTTAATCGATGCAGTCTATTCCACCGATTTCATCTCTTCTGCTACCTGTCGAACAACTGCAGAACAGCGTTTCTCATCCAGAAGAATGGCACAACAATATGTCCAATTTTTCCAAGAACTCCGAGGGGGAATCTGATGAGACCCTTGCGCATCCTCACTCTTGAACCTAATAGGAATGGGGTTGTATCAAAAGATGCAACTGCGGGAATAGAACGGCTCACCTACATCTTGGATAAAGAACTTAACAAACGTGGGCATCACACAACCATGATCGCCCGTGAAGGAAGTGAAATAACAGGAGATCTCATACCGATCCCGGAAGCCTGGTGCAGCATGACAAGGGAACATGCAGATTTCGAACAAAGTGTCCTTGCCTACCTGAACATGGTGCTGAACCAGGATTTTTACCAGTATGACCTGATCTTAGATCATATGACTGAAATCATGCTTTATGCAAAAAATCTCCCAATTCCTGTTGTTACTGTACTCCACATGCCTCCCGTGTATTACTGGGATGAACGATATTTCGGGAAACCAGACAGATCAAACAATCATTATGTTGCAATAACACGCACTCAGAAACAACTATATGAAGAAAAAAGAATATTCATTAATGAAGTCATCTATAATGGCATCGACATTGAGAACTTTCCATTCACTTCTGAGAAAGAAGAATATCTCCTCTTTATCGGTAGATTCGTCGAAGAAAAGGGACCGCACATCGCAATTGAAACCGCGAGAAGAACAGGCAAGAAAATCATTCTTGCAGGAGGACCTGATACCTGCCTTTCTTCCAAAGATTATTTTTCTCATATAACCGGCCAAGCAGATGGTGTACATATTATCTATGCCGGCCAGATAGGACTCTCCCGGAAACTGCCTCTCATGCAAAAGGCATTGGCTGTTCTTATGCCATCCAATTCTGCTAACGGATTCCAAGAATCTGCGCCACTCGTCTGCATGGAATCACTAGCTTGTGGAACACCTGTCATCGCGCTCAACAACGGCAGTCTTCCAGAACTCATCGAACATGGCAAGACCGGATTTATCTGTGACAGTGCAGATCAACTTGCGGCAGCAGTAAGGAAGATTCACGAGATCAATCCTTTACTTTGCCGAAGAGCCGCAGAAGAGAAATATTCAGGTAGTGTAATGGCTCGTGCTTATGACTCTTATTTTCGACGCATTCTTTACACGTGAGCTACGCGTTTATTCGAATCCCAGACAACACCAAATCTGTTCTTGTAAGGATCTGAACCTCTCATAAAATCAAAGCAAATCAAACCCTCTCTTATTGCGGTTTGGATATCATTTGCCAGCAATACCTTACCGGGCGAATAGGCTTTTTTTTCAGGATTTGTGACCGCAAGGTAATGATATACCGTTGATCCATCAACAAAGCCAAAATTCATGGCAAATAACTCATCTTGTCGTTTCACTGAACTAATTCTTATTTTTTCAGGAATCTTCTCCACTAAACCCCTAACGAACTGTACTGACCGTCTCCCTTTCTCATCAAGACCAAAAAACCCTTCACCCTTCTCACTCCAGACTTTCTGATGAAATGAAAGCAACTGCTCAGCTGTTTTTCCCAGATCTGATTTTTGTGTGATACTATAGGTGGCATCCGGAAAATCTCTAGACAGTTTGTTGAGATAATACAGTACATCCTTCCGATCACCTGCTTGCAATAGCCGAAGGTAATCCTCCCAAGAACCTGGCAACTTAATCAGAGATGTTCTGGACGAATCATCTCTTTCCTGAAAGAAATCCAATGTCTTTGATCTTGAAGGAACCTGATCAAGCAAGTATTTTCCATGTGCAGTTAGGGCTTCAATGAAAAGAGGCATCACTTCATACTCAAACTCGTTCCTGACCACAAAATCGCAATAATCAGAGGTATCGTCATACATTCCTCCTCCAATAAATTTCAAGATTCCCTCCTCAAGCATCAATGGAGCAACACCTATGAGGTTGGAACCTGCAAATGCCAAGTATATCTGGGGAGGCAAAATGTCGCCAAAAGCACTTATCCACGCAGCAGCATATCCTGCAGAGGAAAATGGTGAATAATTGTTGTCTGCAACGATCGCATTCCACGCAATTCTTACAGATTCTTCAAGTTCTTCAAAATCCTGAACGAGCTGTAATCTCATATTTCTTGGAGCGGAATGCCATTTAAATAGTTATTGCTGAGTGGTTAAATTCTGATATGCAGCAGATTTTTTTCGTAATTACGGGTGCATGTAAAAAGATTTAAATACCTGATTTATGGGAATTGGTGATATGCGAAAGGAACTCCTCATTCTTGCCATAGGACTTGTATCTCTATTACTGCTCAGCCTGTTCCTTCGGGAAAGCATCGGCAGGGCTATTTCCAGTGTCCAACTTTCTGCAGAAGGAGGTGAGGTGCAGCTTCCCCGATCATCTTCTGGCACGTCCTATGTCTATGGCAAAGGCCTCATCGCATCAAAGACAACAGACAGCATGCGCTACCATTACCAGGACACCCTTGGATCAAACCGCATTACCACCAATGATAAGGGGATTCTCACAAGTAGATATGCTGCATATCCCTATGGGAAGACACTCACTAGCGGAAGCTTTTCTACTTATTCACAGAAATACACGTTCACTGGAAAAGAGGATGACGGGAAACTGCAGTATTTCGGGGCGAGATACTATGACCCGAGGATTGGGCGGTTCGCAAGTATTGATTCTCTCCTTGTACCCCCCTCTCCGTATGCATACTGCCTGGGAAATCCATTGGTCGTGAAGGATCCGGACGGCAATGCCCCGTTGGGAATCACGTGGGTGACAGATATCTATGATGACCCAAAAAGCAGGCTCGGACGCCAACTGCACAGGGAACTTCTCTCCGTTGACAAGTTCAATAGACTGCAGGGATTCAAGGAGTCGCTTGTTGTCATTCCCGAAGAATTCGTCCAGCCGAATCTTCAAGGATCATACACTCTTGGAACTACGGGAATGCTTCCGATTCTAACATTAGATGCCTATGTCGCATTTATCAACGCAAGGGAACACCTGCGCACAATAGAAGTTCTTGACCATCCCGGAACATATTATGAGGTGTTCCTTGAAAGCGCATACCGGCCTGTACGGAGAAATACTATAGCAAAAGGAAAACCACGATCAAGCCATTTGGATGCAAATAGCATTGACATCTTTGTGAGGCGGGTCGATAGCGAAGGAAACGTGGTCGCAGATGACATAAGTGCATTTATCCCAATGCACTATATCCGTATGGTGTTCAAGCAATTCGGATGGTACAACTATGAAGACCCAAAGCCAAAAGAGCAATTCCATCCAAACGAATATAATCATCTGACTTATGATCCTGATAAGCACAGGCCTAAAAAAGAGTTCATGTTTGTTGATCCCCCTCCAGACCATGCTGCAGAAGAATCCTTAGTCTGATCTACCAATTGCGGCATCTCACATCGACTTTCTCGCCAATATCGAAAGTGACTACATAAGGCGCAGATGAAAGGTCAGTTACGTAACCCACTGTCAAGATTCCCTCTTGGACATCAAACATGGGTGTTATCGGAAGACCGATGTAGGCCGTGTCTGTCGCACAACCTGCTGCTGTTTCTACTGTCGTCAACGTCACAAATTTTCCAGCCCATTCATACACCCTGGTTTCCAACGTGACTGGTTCATCACGTGTTTTCCATTCTCTTATCGGAATAGACCCTGTCGCTCTCTTGAACTCAAGAGGAGTCATTCTCGCACTCTCAAGTCGGCTTCTCAAGGATTCCTCTTCTTGTCTTATGTACTGGAGATCTTTCTTTAATGAATCAATGTCTGCTTGGGAAAGCATCTGGAATGTGCTGTCGCCAAGATAGGCCTGTAACGCTTCAAGGTCATCTCGCTCTTGCTGCACGACGGGAAAGACTTGTTCTGACTCCTTGTTTTCGTCTATAGCTCGTGGTTCGATCATAGTGGAATATCCGGCAGGATTACCGCCAGCCAAAATCTTCACTTCAATCGCGCCCCCAAATTCTTCTTCAGCGTTGAGGCTTTCTGGATAAGCAGCATAGACTGAATCAGATTCAGCATCAAACTGTCGCATTTTGAATGCATTTTTCAACTCCCTTTTCACACTATCAGGAATAAGTGAACCTGCAGAATCTGGCTCGGTATTGCCATGAAATAGCTCGGTAAATGTATCTTTTATAACTTCTGGAAGAATGGTTCCTTTATCTGCCTGTTTTTGGCAAGCAGATATTCCTAGAGCTGCAATAACTGTCGGAATGAGTAGGTATTTGCGCATATTGGTCATTCAAGAGACTCAGTATTTAAATCTTTCGCTTTTTTACTATTCTTCGGTAGTTATAGAAAAGCTTATATACCTAAAAAGGTGTATGCGGGGGAAATTCCACCAAGTGGAATGGGGGAGATCTCAATGGGGCATAAAAAAAAGAAGCAAGAGGATGATTTTGAAGACGACAAAGACGATGATGACACCTTCGAAGACGACGAAGAAGACCGCTGGTAAAGTTTTTTAAATTCTTTTCCTTTTCTCATTTTTCATGGACGATTTTATCGTGAAACTGAATGCAGCACTCAAAAAAGGCGAGACCGTCGTCTTCTCCTCCAACTGCGAGATCACCTATACCGGACGGGCAGAAAGCTATCTTCCTGACGGCGATCGGATCATCATCATCAAGCCCGACAGGACACTCCTCATCCACCAGCCCAAAGGAAGCGCGCCTGTCAACTACATGAAAGCAAACACTGAGCACAGCTTTGTAAAAGAAGGCGAAGCAGTCTACATGCACAGCAAGAACCCTGCACTCAAGGAATACTTACACCTCAAGATCAACAAGCTCCACTTCTACAACACGGCAAAACTGGAGGATGGCAAGAAAATAGAGCTTGCAGGAACTGAACGAGAGATGAGCGACTTCCTGTATGGGCATCCAGAGCTTGTCGAGGAGGGATTTACGCCGCTGTCACGGGAAGAGCATACGAAATACGGCTTCATTGACCTGTTTGGCTATGACAGGAATGGCGTCCTTGTGGTCGTCGAATGCAAGCGCTACCGTGCTGATCTGTCTGCAGTCACCCAGTTGCGCAGATATGTCGAAAAGATCAAGGCAGCAAAAGGAATCGAACGGGTGCGAGGCATCATCGCAGCGCCAGAGATCAGTGCCAATGCGGCAAAGATGGCAAACGACTGGGGATACTCCTTCAAGCACGCACACCCGCCAAAACGGCTCAAACGAGCCCAGGGACAGAAGAAGATCGGGGAATATTAACAGCTAACGGAACTCAGCTGACTGCTAACGGAGCGTAGCTAACTGCATAACAAGAGATCTGAGATCAGCTGACTGCGAATTGTTCTGATGATATACATTTATATACTTCCTAATAATCATAGTATCTATGGCAGTTTGGGAAGACATACCTTATAAAACGTTCTTACAACACTTCATCGAGCGAGGAATACAGGATGGATATCGAAACCTTGAAGTCATGCGTGAAAAATATATTATCTGTGGCGACCAGGTTCCTCTTGAAGACCTCCGAAGACAAGCACAAGCTATGGTCGACGAACATATACTGACACTTCGCAAAGATGGTAGCTATGGTGTTGTGAACGCATCAAGTGTATGATCCGGCTCGTTTGCAAGTTCGCTCTTTTTCTCGTCTAGCTCTTTGATTTATCGTCGACGAAAAAACTTGCAAACAAGCCTATGATCCATAAGGTTTAAATGCCTCAACTGATTCCCCTTCCTATGAACCTTGACCAGATGCTTTCCCAATGGCGAACGTTTTGTGCAAAATACGCATTTTCTGACCCAGATCCATTCTTTAAAGACATCCAGGAACACTATGACAAATCCCCGCGTTTCTACCACACCTTCGAAGGGCACATCGGAACAGGGCTTGATGACCTTGCTAGGTTTCAGCATTATTGCGAAAATCCTGAACTCGTCTATTATTCCTGGCTTTTCCACGATGCTATCCAGGACCCGCATCGAAAGGACAATGAGGAGCAAAGCGCAGTATATGCGTCAGGCCTTGCAAAGAGGATGCGGCTTCCACGCCTTTTTTCACAGGATTCCCCCCAACTCATCCTTGCAACACGTCACGGACCTATTCCCTCAAGCAATGATTCCCGTATGATGATCTGCCTTGACCTGCTCATCTTCGCCAAGCCCTGGGAAGAATATGATCAATACAGACAACACATTGCAGAGGAGTATAGAGACATCATTGCCACACTTTCTCCAAAAAAATTCGACACCAGGCGTGCTGGCATCATCAAGAGATTCGCGCAGCGCAGAGCACTCTATCCCATCTACGAAATAGAACGGGAATACGGCGACAAGGCCCGCGAAAACCTGCGACGGGAACTGCAAGAACTGGATATTTCTGAACTGTAGAAAGCTGAGTGGATGTGATAACTGATTGTTCCCACCCTCCGCCCCCATCTACCTCCTGAGTTAGCGGTAAATATGCTATTGCCAGCCATGGCGCAGAGGCACCGGGTGCTCAGCAACTCGTTGCTGGCAATTTGTGCGTACACGCACAAATGGTTGCCCATTTGGATTTGGGCACCAAATACAAATTACCGGGTTTCCCGAGTACCTCCGGGGTGATGCCTAGGATTTGCGAAGCGAATCCGTCTGCCGCCCTGGTGGCTGGCAATGTGAGAAATACTCTAAAAAAAATATATGGCATTAGAGGGGAGTATTCTCATAGACTTCTCTTCACGAAGACATTTGCACCCCTTCCCTCAAATCGAGCAGAAAGTATTAAATACCACCAATTCCTGAAATCGTTGTAATGGCATACGATGTGATCACAGTCGGCTCTGCAACAGAAGATGTCTTCGCGAAATCAGATGCAAACCTCATAACAATCAGATCCCCGCAAGGGAATTCCACGCTTCTTGCCTATCCTCTGGGAAGCAAGATCCGCATGCAGGAACTCGACTTCCAGATCGGCGGAGGAGGAACAAACACGGCAGTCTCCTTCTCTCGGTTCGGGTTTCGCACTGCATATCTTGGCTGCCTGGGAAATGACGGCAGGGCAGATGATGTCCTCTCCTGCCTCAAAAAAGAAAAGGTACACTTCATCGGCTACCAGGACAATGTGCGCACAAACTTCTCCGTCATCCTCGACAGCATGCAAGAGGACCGAACCATCCTCACCTACAGAGATGCATCCAACAAGCTGGACTTCAAAAAGATCAATACAGCAAAAATTAAGGCAAAACTCCTATTCTCATCATCACTCGAAGGGCAGGGATTCATAACGATTGTTGCCATCGCAAAACTTTGCAAGGAACGCGGCATCATGGTCGCATTCAACCCAGGCACCTACAATGCCAAGCAAGGAATGGCTGGAATCCTTCCTATCGCAAAAAACCTTGATATCATCATCCTGAACAAGGACGAAGCACGCACCATAACCGGAAAAGAGACCATTATCGAGCAATGCAAGGCCTTTCGCGCCCTTAGCATACCAACCATTGTCATAACAGACGGCAAACGAGGCTCAAACGTCTATCATGGAAAAACTCTTTATTCCACTATTCCTGCCAAGATCAAGGTGCATGAGACGACTGGTGCGGGAGATGCCTTTGCATCAGCATTCTGCACAGGCATGCTCATGAAAAAAGATCCCGTGTTTGCCCTGACGCTTGGCATGATCCAAGCAGAATCAGTCATCCAGCACAAAGGCGCAAAAAACAAGCTCCTCACCAGAAGAGAAGCCCTCAAAAGGATCGCTCATGACAGAAGAAAAATCACCAAGAGGACTCTCTGATGCTCATCTCCGGAAAAAAAATACTTGCTGCTGCGCACAAGAGCGAGTATGCCATCGGCCATTTCAACTTCATCAACATGGAAGTCCTACAGGCGATTGCCGAAGCTGCAGAGGAAGAAAGAAGCCCGGTTTTCATCTCCACAACAGAAGGCGCGATAAAATACGCAGGCACACGCTACCTCTACGCTCTCGCGCAGGCAGCAGCAAAAGAACACCCAAAGGTCCCGATTGCATTGCATCTGGACCATGGGAAAGATATGGCTATCATCAAATCCTGCATCGATTCAGGCTGGACCAGCGTCATGTTCGACGGGTCAAGCCTTCCTTTTGAAGAAAACATCGCAAAGACAAAGGAAGTAGTAAAACTCTGCAGGTGGAACGGCATCAATGTCGAGGCAGAGCTCGGTGTCCTTTCCGGAGTGGAAGACGACGTATCATCTGAAGTATCGAAATACACTGATCCAAGCCAGGCAGAAACATTTGTGAAACAAACAGGATGCCATTCTCTTGCAGTTGCCATCGGTACAAGCCACGGCGCCTACAAATTCAAAGGAAAATCAGCACTTGACATCACACGCCTGCAAGAAATCAGAAAACGCGTCAACATACCACTTGTCCTGCACGGCGCGTCAGGCGTCTATCCAGACATCGTCGCGCTCGCGAAGAAATACGGGGCAAAACTCACCGGCGCGTCAGGAGTCTCTGACGACATGATACGCCAGGCAGTCGCAGCAGGCATACGAAAGATCAACTGCGACACTGACCTTCGCTTAAGCTTCATCACAGGCGTCAGGCAGACCCTGCAGGAAAAGCCAGGAGACGTCGACCTTCGCCCATTCCTCGGCAATGGAAGAACGCTCGTGAAAGAGATGGTGCAACGCAAGATCAGGGTATTTGGAAGCAACAACAAATTCTAATCAGGCCAATATCAGTTTCATGAACAATCAGATACAGAATGACTTCGGCTCTCCATACTGCTGCGCCCGGGGGATATCGCACACATACGAAAGATACGGCATGTTCTCGCAATCCATGACCACAAAAAGCTTGTTCGCCACGGCAAAACCCCTCTTTATGATGCCATGGTGCGTCTCATTGATGATCCTTACAGCGTTCCTTCTTACATCCTCACTCGGGTCAAGGATTGCTGAAGACACGAATTCCTGCAAGAACTTGAAATCAAGCGAGTTCTCTCCAAGCGCTTCTCTTATATCGAGTAGGGAGGCTCTCACATCACTTTCGCAAAGACAAACTCATATATAATTCTTTCTGTGCCCTATTTTTTTCTTCACTAGCCAATGTGTTCGAAAAATTTAAAAATAGCCGAAGATGAGAAGGATAAAAAGAGGTGCAGTCATGTCGTATGTCAATATGGATAGAATTCTCAAGCGTCGCAAAGCGATGATCCTCTCATACGATTTCGGCATCGAGCACGGCCCTTCCAGCATGAACGAGAAGAACATCGATCCTTCCTACGCACTTGACATCGCCCTCGAAGGACGGTACACAGGAATCGTCCTCACACCAGGCATTGCACAAAAATACTACAACTCAGTCTACGTGGACGTGCCACTTATCGTCAAGATCAACGCAAAGACAAGCATTCCTGACATCTATCCCCTTTCCAAGCAGATCTGTAGCGTCGAGCGTGCAGTCAAGCTTGGCGCATCAGCAATCGCCTACACCATCTATGACGGCAGCCCGAACGAGCCAGAAGAATTCAGGGAGTTCGGCCGTGTCGTCGAACAGGCACATGACTACGGCATTCCGGTCATCGCCTACATGTACCCACGAGGGCCGAGCGTGAAAAATGAACTTGATCCAGAACTCCTTGCCTACAGCGCCCGCGTGGGGCTCGAACTTGGCGCAGACTTTGTCAAGATGAAATACAATGACCATGTCCAATCATTCTCCTGGGTCGTGAAATGCGCAGGACGGGCGCGTGTGCTTGTCACATCAGACTACAAGACAGAGAACGAGTACCTGCTCAAACGGACATACGATATCATGCAGACAGGAGCAACAGGCATCGTTATCGGTCCGCACATCTGGAAGAGCCAAAAGCCATTCACCATATCAAAAGCGCTCTCCGCTGTCGTCTTTGAGAACAAGACACCTGCGCATGCTGGATTGCATCTTCGATGATACACAAAAAGTACCTGCTCATGCCAGTTCTTTCCAGACATCGCCAGCTTTAAGCATGAACTCCATCTCCTTGAGCTTTCCCTCCTCCTCAGAGAACTGTGCGCGTTCTTTCGCAAGCATAAGCCCTTTCGGGATTCCTTCATCTGTCTCAGCCGCAAGCGTTCCCAATAAGGCATCAGCAGGAGGGAAAAATGCATCAAGGCGAAGTGGCTCATCACCCTTCTGCAACCGCAAGGCATAGGATAAGACCTGATTTGCTTTTGCAACAAGGCAATACCCCCGGTTCCCCTTCAGGCGCTTTCTCAATGGTGTCCCGTCCTGTAAAATGAATCCCAACGGACTTAACCCAAAGATCTTCCTTGAGGGGATCCAGATCCGTTCATCATCAAGACTTGCGTCGACGATGACATCAGACCGGTGGGTGAGCTTTCTGGAGAATTCTGCAAGCGCAAGAGACCTCGCAAGATCGACCAGCGATGCTATGGATTGCTTTTTCCCCTGTTCATACGCGTCAATCCTCAATTCTGTCCCTTGCGGAAATGTACGAAGCGTATATGCAGAATCAGCATACGCGATGGCAACATACGCCTCTTCTGTCTCGGCCTCATACTGCCTTGCCCTGAACATTACACCAGTATTCTTGACAAAAAGAACCATCGTCCCAGGATTCTCTAGCATGGTCCGCGTGGCATTGGACGCAAAAATGACAGGAATGAGACCATCCTTGAATGTCATCAGCGCAGAGGGAGCATCAAGCTCACGCCCACCTTTATGTTCCGGAGAAAGGCGACTGCTTTTGGCAATTGATCGGTCCTTCAGGAATGCAATCACATCATCCATACACTAAAAGAATGTATAGTCACTTAAAAACTTTTCATATCCCTGACTGCGGATGGAATGATTCAGGCATATCAAAGGGATTCTTGAGCCTTAAGAAATGCTTGCAGAACTGCTGCAGGCGATACGATGTATTGTAGAGGTCTTTCCTATAATTCTCTATCTCCTTTTTCATGATGCGCTTCCTAAACACCCTATCAAAATGCTTGAGCAGCCAGTGCTTCTCCCACTCATTCCGATAATCACACTGCACGTACGACTCGCACCGAAGGATCAGGTCGCCCTTGAAGGTCTTGAACTTATGCCCCTTATGCATGACCTCTGTCTTTTCCATATAGAGCGTCTGGAAATCAAAATTCATGACATACCTGAAATACCGGTTCCCATAGATATTCTGCTGGAGACGCCACCAGATATGATGCTCCTGGCCACCATTCTGCAGCGTTCTCTCAAAATAGAGATACTCGAAATTCTTGTTATCTGTGCAGCGTTGGTCATCCCAACCCTCCTCCAGGAACCACTCGTTCAAAATCTTGTAGAATTGCTTGAGCTGGAATGTCGCATCATTCTCAATCTCCCACTTCGCCGCAAGGATATCCTTGTCAGATCCCGGACGAAGACCTAATTCAACCCATGGCATGATCATTCGTGAGAATTCCCTATATTTAAATCTTATGTAATCAAAGAGAAGATGCCGTGCCTGATGAACAGGAGAAGCGGCATGCTTTGTGTGACAAGCTTCACCTTGCCTTTCTTTATTGCAGTAAGGACATCTTTTGCATCCTTTTTCGCATCGATGATGGTGAATGTGTATCCCATCTGATACAAGCGATGCACATCACCCGTTCCTATGAGTGGGAGATTGTATTTTTCTGCCAATCTTTTTGCAGGGGGATTATAGGTCAAGAATTTGTAATAGAAATGGCAGAATTCGATCGCATCAAATGCCTTCATGTGCTGTTCGAGGACGTCACCCAATCGTTTTCGTATGAGCTGATGCCGATAAAACGTGTGGGGGGCGATGACGAGTGAATCGTCCTTGTACTTTCCAATTGCTGCAAGCGTGTTCTCCTTCTGGATATTTTTAACGATCCTGTCCAGCTTGTTTGGATCTGCATTGTAGATCAATACGTGCATGTGATCAATATCCATCTCGCAGCCAGGAATGAGAAGAATTCCCTTCTTCTTCGCATACGCATTTATTCTATCTGACCAGAAGACTTTCGTGTGCAAGGTTATCGAGAGGACATCAAAGCCAAGGGACCTCGCATGGTCTATAAGCTCCTCTGCAGAGTGGGGTATAGAAAGAAAGCCATGGCCGTCCTGCGGGTCATCCCTTGTATGGAGGTGGAGGTCGCATTTGAGCATGAATGCACGAGAGCAGGCTGTATTTAAATATGTATTTTAAATTTCCCCAACGTAATAGCAAATCAACTCAGAAGAGATATTTCTTCTGGAAAACTAAGGTAGCAAGGTCATCTGCAACAGTCAACAAATAGACTCCTTTTACCAAGCACGAAAAATCAAGCCTTCTTTTCTTAATCTCCTCGTATGCATTATCAATCTCTTTTTTCGAACTGAACACGCCGATTGTCACATGCGGGATGTACGGTATGTCAGTTCTCCTCTTCAGAAGCTTCGTATATAGTTTGTCGTGAATATTAAGTATTTCCTTTTTTCCTTCATCAACAAGCAAATACAAATAATATTCTTTTGGGGATTTCATGATGCCCTTTAATCGCATGGAAAAGCCCGAGATGCCTTTCAATGACCCTTTTATATGCGTGTCAAGAACATCTTCTGGAATGCCAGTGAAGGGAAAGACGAGCGTGACATGCGGTTTTACCAACTGATACTGTGGATCATATACTTTCCTGATCTCCCTGACCTTTGATAAACCCTCAAATTGGGGGAGAATGACTATTGCTTGTCGCATGATAGGATAAAAGCCTTCTAATTTATAAAAATATCCGAACATTTAAGAATCCAACATCATCTCAAGAAGACATGCGCTACAAAGAACTCGAACTGGATAAATTCCAGGAACTTGCAATCCATGCAATAGAAGACAACAAGTCAGTTGTCGTGTCAGCTCCGACAGGAAGCGGAAAGACCCTCATCGCAGACTATATCATCGGCCGCGAGCTTGGAAAAAAGAAGCGTGTCATCTATACAGCACCCATAAAAGCGCTCTCGAACCAGAAATTCAAGGAATTCTCAAACGACTACGGTGCAGAAAACATCGGACTTCTCACCGGCGATGTTGTCAAGAACCCGGAAGCGCCCATCCTTATCATGACAACAGAGATCTATCGGAACATGGCACTCATCAATGACCCAGCGCTTTCCACGATTTCCTATGTCATCTTTGACGAGATCCACTACATCAACGACATCGAACGCGGATATGTCTGGGAAGAATCCATCATCTTCTCCCAAGAGCATGTACGTATGCTCTGCCTCTCCGCAACAATACCAAATGCAGAAGAATTCGCAAAATGGATCAGGGAAATCAAGGGACACCAAGTTGAAGTCATCATCCACAACGAACGGCCAGTCCCACTCCATGTCGCCTTCTACGACCACGAGCTTGGCATTACGACATTAAAGGCCATACGAGAATCAAGCGACACTCCCAATTACCATCGCGCCATGGGATATCGCAAAGGAAAACGAGAAAAGATCGCAGTACCAACGCATCTTGAACTCATCCCTGCAATAAAAGACAAGCTTCCCTGCCTCTACTTTGACTTCTCGAGGAAAGCCTGCCAGAAAAAAGCAAGCGAGCTTGCCAAGAAAAACATCTTTTCCCTTGACCCGGAAATATCAGGCATTATCAGGCAGAAGCTTCGTGAAGCGCCAAGCGAGATCAACCAACTTGATTCTGTACAATTGCTCCGGCAGATCCTGCCCTACGGCATCGGATTCCACCATGCGGGAATCCTTCCCATCATGAAAGAGGTTGTGGAAGATCTTTTTTCCAAGGGAAAAATCCGGGTACTATATGCCACAGAGACATTTGCTGTAGGCATCAACATGCCAGTCAAGACTGTCTGCTTTGAATCCCTTCGCAAGTTTGATGGCATCTCTTTTCGAGTGCTCCACACCAAAGAATTCTTCCAGATCGCTGGTCGCGCCGGACGACGAGGAATCGATAAAGAGGGATTTGTCTACATCCTCATCAACAGGCAGGACTTCGACTACCTCAAGATCAAGAAAATCACGTCAAGCGATGTCGAACCACTCCGGTCGCAATACAAGCTTTGCGTAAACACCGTCCTCAACATCATCCTCCAACACGAGGAAGAAGAGATCTTCGAGATCCTACGAAAAAGCTTTGCGTCATTCCAGAAATACGGAAAGGTGCGAAAAGACGAAACATTCCTCACCTATAAACGAATCAGGAATCGTTTGGAGCGCATGGGTTACATCGAGCGCATGCGACTCACAAAAAAAGGAGAATTCGCACGCAAGATCTATGCAGATACGATAGAATTCGGCGAGATCTTCGCAACTGACCTCTGGAAAAAACTCTCTGTCTACCAGACATTTTTAGTTCTTGCTTGCCTCTGCTATGAATGGCGCGAAAAAAACATCTTCCATAAGAAATATCCGAATGATGAATCACACAGACTGCGAAAAATACTCCTTAACCACCCCTACCTCTCCCGCGAAGAACGATTCCGAGACATCGACCAGATGACAGCAGTCATCCACCCCTGCTACCACGGAAAAAGCATTTTTGCGATAATTGATAATACGAACCTTCTCGAAGGAGACATCATCAGATTCTTCAGGCAGATACTTGACCGGATCGGGCAAGTGAAACAAGCAACAGAAGACGGAGACCTTGTCGACTTGCTTGAGAACATCCAAGGACGAATACTTGCATCGATCAAGGATATCGATATGATGTGAGCATACATGTCACAGACGACAAGATGTCCAAACTGTCTGAAATAGCCGGACAGTTGGATGGAAAGGTTGACGAGAGAGTCTGTTTGCATGATGAGCATATTCCGAAACATTTTATAAGACAAGAACCTTACATTATACTATGGACTGGAGAGACCCTTATATACAAGCAATAGACGTACTCAACAAGGGAGAGTTGAAAGAGCTCTTCACTGGACGGCGTACTGCCAGAATCATTGAATGCCTCCCCGCAGTATTCATCAATGAAACCATCACACTTGAGCCCTTAATCGATCAAGCCATAGCTGACGGCGTACAGAATCAGCTGTATTATCTTCTCTTTGAAGCCCAAGAGATCGCAGAAGAAAATAGACTATCGTATAATCCTCAACCTGTTTTAGAGAGGCTTGCCCCACAACTTCTCCCAGATATACAAAGTATCGGTCGTTTCCCTCCAAAAATGCCACTTTCTGAGCTTCAGGAGAAATCGAGAGTCAGGGGTCGGTTCACTCACGAATCATTTCTTGAGCAATATAGGGTATATCAATATGGTTGTGTATGATCCGCTTCTTCAGGGGTTATTGGAAGAATTGAATTCTTTTCTCACAAGACGAATCGATCTGATAATTCTCGGTGGAAATGCGCTGTGCATACTTGACATTAAAGAGACCACCCATGAATATTGATCTATGCATAACAGAAAAAGACCTTGATGTTTATGATTGGACTGTGCAGTATATGAAGCTGAAAAAATTCAGAGTAGATGTATACGTTGGAGGCTGGTTTAAGACAATGCCAATGCACGATTACAAAAAAAGAGCAATTTTTATTGATGACAAGACGTATAAAAATATCTCTGTCTACCTGATGAATCTATACGATATGACTTTGACAAAAATTGACCGTTTCAATGAAAAAGACATACAAGATATCGAAAACATCCTCATGACAAAGAAAATCAAAAGACGAGAACTTCAAGAAAGATATGAATTCTGTCTGAAAATATATACTGGATCAGCTGAAGAGAAACAGAAATTCCAGAAAAATTATGCGGACTTTCTAAACTTATTCAGTACATTATTGCGATAAGATTAATCTCTTCGACAAGTCTTGATGTAACGACTTACTCAAGTGTTTTACAAAAACTTTAAATACGATAAAGTTCTCGTAACACCATGGCAAGACAGCGATGGAACTCACGCCTGATCTTTCTTTTTGCGGCAATAGGAAGCGCTGTGGGCCTTGGCAATGTCTGGCGATTTCCCTATCTCGTCGGCAAATATGGCGGAGGAGCATTTCTCATACCATATCTTCTTGTACTCTTTGTCCTTGGCCTTCCACTCCTGATTGCAGAATTCGCTTTAGGACAGAAAATGCAGGCAGGAGCAGTCCGGGCCTTTGGAAAGATCAAGCCAAAACTGTCAGGAATAGGACTTGGTGCAATCATGGCTGGATTCATCGTCGTCGCATACTATGCTGTCGTCATGTCCTGGTCGGTCATCTACTTGTTTTCATCGCTCAAAATCCCTTGGGCGTCCGATCCTAAAGGATTCTTCTTCAATGACGTACTACAGATAACAGGAGGAGTGGGCGATATCGGCGGGATCAACTGGATGATCGCCCTAGGTCTACTCGTCTCATGGATCATAATCTATTTCTCCATCTGGAAAGGCGTCAAATCAGTCGGAAAAGTCGTGATGATAACCATGCCGCTTCCGATAATCCTCATCTTCGTGCTTGTTGTTCGGGGAATAACGCTACCACACGCGCTAGATGGAATTATCTTCTACCTCAAGCCAAACTTCGCAGCGCTTCTCGACTTCGAAGTCTGGACAGCAGCAATCTCACAAATATTTTTCACGCTCTCCCTCGCATTCGGCATCATGATCGCGTACGCAAGCTTTAACAAAGAAAAATCAGACATCACTAAAAACGCAGTTATCATCGCAATCGCCAACTCAACGATTTCCATCATCGCAGGATTTGCCGTCTTTTCAACACTAGGATTCATGGCTTCGCAACAGGGGGCGACTGTGGGAGAGCTTGCGTCAGCTGGACCAAGCCTTGCTTTCATCGTGTATCCCCAAGCACTTTCCCTGATGCCCCTTGCATGGCTCTTTTCCATCATCTTCTTTGTGACACTCCTCTCGCTCGCGATCGATTCTGCTTTCTCCCTTGTCGAGGGAGTGACAACAGCCTTTTCTGATCGGTTCAGGAATATCTCAAAACCAAAAATATCCTTCTGGGTCTGCCTTGTCGGATTCCTTGCAGGAATAATCTTTGCCACACGTGCTGGGCTCTACTTCCTTGATATCATCGACCACTTCATCACGAACTTCGGGCTGGTCCTCGTCGGTATATTCGAAGCGATCGCGATCGGCTGGATATTTGGGGCAGACAAACTACGTGCATACATCAACTCAGTCTCCGACTTCAAACTCGGCAAGTGGTGGGAAATCTCCATCAGATACATCACCCCAATACTTCTCATCATCTTCATCGTTGCACAATTCTTAATCGAGATTCAAGCAAACTATGAAGGCTATCCTGACTGGGCAATTGCGATCGGGTGGGGAGTTATCATCGTTCCCATCATCATCGCTGTTATCTTCTCTTTTAGGTACAGGCTTCCAGCAAAGGAAAAAGCATAGAATTCTATAGCCATTTTGGGAACATCCACCAAAGATTACACTTATACATAACGTAGGTTCTCCTCATCAGAAGTTGTCTCATCAGCATGCGTATTCTCGCCTAGCAAAGGAGTCCTCCTCCTTGGCGGAGTGCAATTCTCAAGATACCTGCAAGAGAAAAGAGTGGCTGGAAGAACACCTCTCATCTCTGCAATCGCCTTTGCCAATTCCTGCTCCAAGCCACCAATTCTCAAATCAGGACATCGAATGACATTGATGCTTGTTTCTGGCCGAGAATCAGAAAAACCCCAGGTGAAATACGCATACACGACATTCCTTAGCAAGAGACCTTCGCTCAGCGCGTAATCCAGATACTCTATAGGCACATCAGCCCTATCATCAGGATCCCAATCAACACCATGAAACCTCACTGCCTTCAGATGCAAGTGATTCTTCACACCCACACGATATAATGCATCCTTCAGATACAGATACACCTGATGGTTCTCTTCGGAGAGACCATTTAGGAAACGTCCCTCAAATCCCCACATGACCTATTCTTGAGGGTTTAAGGATTTAAACTTTGTGATTTTCCCGACAAGGTCATTTGCAGACTCTTCAACTGATTTTTTGGTCGTATCCAGGATAGAATATGTTCCTTGATATTCCTGTAAGAGATCATCATATCTTGTTTCTACCGCTTTCCAACCGCTTTCCAAAAGCAAGAGATCACGCTGGTTTCTTCTCTGTAAAAGACGGGCATTTCTCTTCTCATCATCTACAGTAAAATAAGTCAAAAAATCAGGAACTGATAATTTAGGAATAATGATTTTTCCAATCCTTTTCTCAAGCGACGAGAATTCATGATGCACAACAAGAGACGGCCAACTCCTATCCTGCAGGACAATATCGTACTTTTCAAGAGCAGGGCACACAAAATATCTATCGATTGCGTATAATTCGGCAAATAATGTCCAAGTATTTGTGTGGACATGTGCGAGAATACCAAAAACGGTCTTTGAACGAAGCCCTTTTACATACCTGCATGAATACCCTTTATCCTCAAGCAGTTCCTTTGCCGCGTACAACACACTTGTCTTTCCCGAGGCATCAATGCCTTCTGCAACAACGAGAATTCCGGTCATACATTCCTCGGATCAAATTTTCTCAAAGGGCAAACTGGATGCAGGTCTCTGTATTCCTTCCAAGATTCAGGCACTGGAAAGCAAAATCCATTCCATTTCGCAAAAACAAAATTGTCAACAACTCCTCTGTATGATTTCCACATCTTCTCATCATTCCAAATCTCCTCAACTCCTCTCGCATGCAGATTCCCGATAGCTCGATTGTATGAAGCAAGGATCGCACAGGGATAGATGTTTCCATCAGGAAGTACCTGCAGATGATAAGGATCCTCATGCAAGAGACAAGGCGCGATGATATTCTCATGCATAGGAATCTCAACAGAAATCTTCATCCTTTCAGCATAAGGAACGAGCCGTTCTCTGATGACAGAAAGCCACTCCTTTGGATCAATACATCGTTCCAGATCAGCTTTCCCTCTTCCAACCGGAGTGAAATAATAAAGCCCGTGCTCATGTACTCTCCTATCGATGCAATACGCTGTTATTTGAGGAATATCTCCAATATTCTCAGCACGCACAACCGTATTCACTTTGACGATCAACATTTCTGCCAATGCATCATCTATCGTCTGCTTTGCGCACTCATACTGCTCCTCTCCACAGCGTCGAATCTTGGCATGAGTCGCATAGGTTGATCCATCGAGGCTTACTGCAATGCTGTCTAAACCAAGACTGTGCAGATAGGCAAGCGTTTCTTTGTTCAGAAGAGACCCGTTTGTGACCAACTCGACCTTATAGTCCAGGTCCTTTGCAACCTTCAATATGTCTGCATAATCGTTCCTTATCGTCGGCTCACCCCCTGTTATATCTATCTTTGTTCCTCCCAATTCCTTTGTCTCTTGTAGGAGTAGAGTGAGTTCGTCCTTTGTCATCTCGTCCATTTCCTTGCATCCAGAATCAAACGCACAATGCTCACAACGGAAATTACACCTGTTTGTGATGTTCAAATCAAGCTTTGGAAGAAGATTATGCACGCGAAACCTCCTTCATCGGGATGTAGACCGTACAAAGATAGAGCTCGTGCACATTCCAATGATCTCCCTTGGCTTTTTTTACACCAGGCCTCATATCATGCGGCTCAAGCCAGCACAACGGGTCAGGCCCATTGAAATGGTCATACGCAAGATAGGATGCGCCAGCATCACCGCCTCGGCAATGGCTGTACGATTGGCAGGGTATGCACTTTCCCTGAGGACTTCTGTCACGGATGGCTTTAAAGACTGGAGAATGCAAGATCTCGTCAAGGCTTTTGTCCTTGATATTCCCGCCGCTTATTGACAGGAAGACAGACGGTGAGACTTCACCATTGGAAAGAATTCGAAACGCAGTATACCCCGAAGGATCACCGGGAATGAAATACTTCCCCCCGTAAGCTGAGCGGAATAACGGATCAGGGACCGATGCGCCCGGCTGCATCTTTCCTGCAAGAAAACTATACGCAGTCCTAAGATCTTTTTGCGAGAGAGAAAGCATATCCTGCGTCGCAATCCCCCTTCCATTTGCCCGGAAGCGATTCAACCGCCAGTAATCAACACCCAAATCCTTCGCTAGGTCGTACATCTTACCGAGTTCATCAGGTGCACAATTCAATCTCGTCAGACACGTGACCATCTCCGTATCAACCTTCCTTGCCACCAATTCCACAATGGTTCCGATAGCCTGAGAATAAGTCCCTTTCATGCCCCGAAACCAATCATGCCGTTCTGCATCAGCAAAATCGATGCTCACCCCCACATCATGAAAAAAGGGTAGAATAGGCTTGATGCGAGGAAAGACTGTCCCGTTTGTCGTGTACGAGACCTTGATATCCTGATTAAACAGATACTCGACAATCGCAGGAAAATCCTCCCGCAACGCACACTCACCCCCGCCAAAATTCACCGCAACAACACCGCCACCCTCCAGCTTATCAACAACCCTGAACGCCTCTTCTGTCGAGAGCTCATCAAGACCTGGCTTTCCAGAGGCACTATAGCAATGCATGCAATGCAGATTACACATCTTGGTCAGAGACCAGCCAGCAATCAAACCCTGCTTATCCATATTGACCACCTCCTGCAACATATTTTGCTTTCCTCAGATTTTTCTGCAGTCCTGGAAGCAAATACGTCCTTGCTGAACCCGTGTGATATCTTACGCTCGCCAGAAATCTCCCCTGTATCCGATGCCAACTAGATTCAGCAATCCCCCATTCCTGCCTAAGCAATTCTGAACGGACAAAAAACTCAGAAGTTCCTGTCTTTTCCAGATCAGCGTCACAGAGAATCATCTCCAACAAGTCAGTCGGGGTCGTTGACATCTTGGTCGCAAGAATTAACCTGGACACTGCAACAATATCCTTTGATGAATAGTGCAAATTAGAAAGCAGCCCTTTGGCGACTTCGACACTCTTCTTTTCATTATCTAATGCCCTTGGCACATAATATATATCGTGAAGAAGCGCTGCAGTCTTGAGAAGATATATCTGATCCTGTGAGATACCTTCTCGTCGTGCAAGCCATGCAGATGCTTGGGAAACCTCCCTCATATGCCTCTGATTGTGATAGGGCAGATCCGGCGCAATCCTTCTTACGATACGATCCAGTTCTCGCAATTGACGCTCTTCGCTTGTGATCATACTATCAGACAAGGAAATGAATTATAAGAAATATTTTAGTGAATTTTCATCATATTCCAAAAAATTTATATAATTTATATGAATATTTCTTATTTATGAGGATATATTTTCAAACAATATCATCTCAGATAGTCAAACTTGACCTGAAAGACAGAAAACTCCTCTATCAACTCGGACAAAATTCTCGTATTCCTCATACGCTCCTTGCCAAAAAAATCGGACTTTCTAAAGATGCAATCTCTTATAGGATACAACGATTAACAAAAGCGGGAGTCATCCAAGGCAATATAACAGTCATAGACATCAACAGACTCGGCTTTACCACCTATCATCTCTTCATCAAACTACACACGCCAACCAAAGAAAACCGGCAGACAGTCATCAATAGTCTGTCTTCATATCCCTTTATCAAGGCAGTCATCGAGTACAGCGGACGATATGATCTTGAAGTCAGTCTCATCGCAAGAAATATAGAGGAACTTGAAGCGGAAATGGCAACAATAGTCCATGATGTCGGAATCCACCTTGAGACCTATGAACTACTCATACTTACAAAAACGCTTGTTTCCCGAGCACTTCCACAATCATTCCACAAAGAACCAGCAACAAAACCAATGGAAAGAGAAGAAGCTCTTCCAGACGAGAAAGACCTGCACTTACTCTCTGCTTTAGCAGAAAACGCGAATATTCCCTTCTATGAACTGGGAAAAGCCATCGGGTTGACAGGCGAAGCTGCAAGCTATCGCATGAAAAAACTCATCAAAGGAGGCATTATCGAGGCATTTCGCCCAATCATTAATTTTGCAGCACTCGGACAAATAATCTACTGCGTCCCTCTTGATATCAGGAATCTTGACCAGAAAAAAATCAAGGAACTCTCCTACTTTCTTGACAATAATTCCCACACCCTCTGGAGCGCAAAGACAATTGGCGCATACAATCTCATCCTCTATCTCTGCGTCAATGAACCTGACCAATTGCATCAAACAATCATCAGCCTCAGAGAACAATTTGATGTCAAAGATTACGAAACACTCATCGCGTACCAAGACCACAAGTACACTTACTTTCCGGAAAGCCTGCACAAAATATAAATAGAGAAACCACCAACACGGGTCATGGATACCATAGCAGTTCTCGATTTTGGCGGACAATACTGCCATCTCATCTCCAGACGAGTACGCGAACATGGCGTATACGCAACGGTTCTTCCTCCAGATTCCGACCTCTCAACCATAAAAGACCTCAAGGGAATCATCCTCTCCGGAGGAAGTGCCTCAGTCCAGGAACCCTCATCACCTACCTGCAAAAAAGACATCTTCTCTCTTAGCGTGCCTGTGCTTGGCATCTGCTATGGCCACCAGCTCATTGCACACCTCCTCGGAGGTAAAGTCATCAAGGGAACAACGGGCGAATACGGTACGTGCGGCCTCACCATCGAACAGACAGGAAAGATCCAAGCAGGACTAGCTCCCAAAGAACCTGTCTGGATGAACCACCGAGACATTGTCCAAGAACTCCCCCCAGACTATATCATCACAGCAAAAACAGCACATTCCCCAATCGCTGCATTCGAATGCCCAGAAAAAAACATCTTCGGCGTGCAATACCATCCAGAAGTCACCCACACAAAAAACGGACAGGTGATCATCAAAAACTTCCTTACGATCTGCAAAGCAAAGAATGAATGGACCATGACCAGCCTAGCAGAAGACATCCTTGCAGAAACCCATGCGACTATCGGAAAGAAAAAGGCAATCATCGGACTCTCTGGCGGGATCGATTCGTCAACTGCAGCAATCCTTCTCTCACAGACTCTCGGAGAACAACTCGTGGCAGTATACGTTGACACCGGCCTTATGCGGCTCGGAGAGACAGAACTGATCTCTAAAACCTTCTCGGAGTATCCCTTCAAACTACACGTCATAGATGCAAAAGACCGATTCTTCCATGCCCTTGCCGGAATCAGTGAACCAGAACAAAAAAGAAAGGCAATAGGAAAGACCTTCATCGAAGTATTCGACGAAATCGCTAAAAAAGAAGGCGCGAAAATCCTTATCCAGGGAACTATCTACTCTGACAGGATCGAGAGCGGCATCACCAAACACTCATCGAACATCAAATCACACCACAATGTGGGCGGGCTTCCGAGCCAGATGCGCCTTTTTGTATATGAACCTCTTCGTAACCTGTATAAGGACGAAGTACGAGCACTCGCAAAGACCATCGGTCTACCAGACACGCTCATCAACAGGCACGTCTTTCCAGGACCAGGAAACGGGGTTCGCGTGCTTGGCGAAGTGACACCAGAAAAAGCAGCAATCGTCCAAAAAGCGACAGCGATCATCGAAGAAGAAATCCAACGCGAGAACATACCTGTCTGGATGGCATTTGCAGTGCTCCTGCCTGTGCAGACAGTCGGCATCCAAGGAGACAGCAGAACCTACAAGTACCCTATCGTAATCCGCATTATCGAATCCCAAGATGCCATGACTGCAAACTTCGCACGCATTCCCTACGATGTCCTCGAGAAGATGTCCAACAGGATTACGAACGAAATTGAAGAAGTCAACCGTGTCGTCTACGACATCTCCAACAAGCCACCAGCGACAATGGAATGGGAATGAGAACAAGGGATCAGAACGCAGCTGACTCCTAACGGGATGGAAAATCACAACTGTCTTCCCTGTTCCTCAATTTATCCACTGAAAAATCACATCTGGCACAATCTTTTTAAACAATAAACAAAAGAGAAGAATATGCGCATACGAAAAGCAACACCAAAAGACATTCCATCTATTGTTCCTCATTGGATATCCCTCTTTGATTTCGAGACTAAACTCATCCTCAGAATAAACAAGCAGTTCTCTCCCATACGACACAAAGGAAAAGATTTCGAAAAACGTGTCAAGGTATATTGTACACAATACCTGAAGAACAAGAATAAGATCATGCTCATCGCAGAAGAAAATGGCAGGATCGCAGGATTCATCCAGGCAGGCATCAGCCAAGACGAGGAGTGGGTCGTTCCCCTTCGCATGGGAACATTCGACTGGATGTATGTTCATCCTGATTTCCGGGGAAAAGGAGTCTCCTCCACACTATATGCTGGAGTAAGAAACTGGTTTAAGAAAAACAAATGCAAGTTTGAGTCTGTCGGAATCGTTCCCACCAACAACGTCAGGGACATCTATCAGAAATGGGGATATACTGAGGCCGCGACCTATCTGTGGAAGCGGGTTTGATAATAATTCTGTTTGTTCCCGCCCGCCTCACTCCCGCAACCACTCAAGAAGTCAATATTTTAAAATCTTGGCGCAATCTTTTTAAACAAGGGTTCGTGCAACTGTTCTATGGGCTTCCTCGACCTCTTCAAGAAGAAAGAAACAACAAAAGAGCCATACGTGTCATTCGTCGTTGTTGATGAAGTGAAAGGTCCGTATGCGAACTTTGAGAAGAAACTCCTCAAAAAAAGCCTGATACTCCTCGTTATCGGAAGAAGGGGGAGCGGGAAGACTGCCCTCGGGTTCAAGTTTCTTGAACTGTTTCACAACATGAGCAAGAAAAAATGTCACATCGTGGGTTACAATGACGTGAAGCTTCCCTTCTGGGTGAAAAAGATCGATGATGTGCAGCACGCGAAAATCAATTCAGTCGTATTGATTGATGAAGGAGCACTCGCATTCTCCTCACGGGATTCGATGAAGGATGCGAATAAGATGATATCGCGGATCATGGCTGTTGCCAGGCACAAGAACCTGACATTGATTTTCATCTCGCAGAATTCAGCGATGATCGACGTGAACATCCTTCGCTTGGTTGATTCGCTGGTTCTAAAAGAGCCATCACTCTTGCAATCCAGGTTTGAGAGAAAGGCGCTGCGAGATATTTATACTGAGGTTCATGATTCGTTCAAAGGGGTTGAGACCAAGGCTGCACATTTCTTTATTTATGATGACGACTTCCAAGGACTCATGACGTACGGGTTGCCCTCATTTTGGTCAGACAAGATATCGACGAGCTTTAAGAACAAGTAA
>JBDRSD010000088.1:0-11345 GCA_043825215.1 Nanobdellota archaeon | reverse complement strand
ACAAACGCAATAAGCGAAGGATTCAACACCAAAATCAACATCATCAAAAGACGAGCATACGGCATTCAAGACATCGAATACTTCATGCTAAAAATAATCCAAAGCAGCATGCGAAGGCTTGCCTAAAATGGGAGAAGAGCCTTTATTTTATAGTATCTGGAGATTCATTATCAATTTTCAATGCCGGTCCAGTGAAAAGAGATGAGAATGTTGATATATTATTCAATATTTACGTGAAGCACAAACCAAAATAATTGAATAATGATGTCGCTCATTGAATCTATTGATGTTCTGGAGAATATTTATTCGCATTAAATTCATTAATAATTCTATTTTCTTCTTCACGATGATATTCGTCTATTCTTTTAATGTCGTCAGCGGGTAATTGTATTTCTTCATCAGTCAATCTCATCTTGCCATCTGGTGCTCGCATTTTCAAACGGTGACAATCTGTCACCACTTCACTTCCTTCTTCTCCAAGCCTTTGTCTAAGCTTATTCCAATACTTTCTGGCCCGTAAATGATCCTCCTGCTCAGTTAATATAGCAATAATGTCAACGACAGAAAAAAACCACTCCTCAGTATACCATATTCTTCGGATATTCTTGCCTTGAAAAACTATCAATGCTCTCTCAGATTCCATACGCGAGTAATCACTTGCTTCTTTATATAGTTTGCCTGCACTTGTCCAGTGAAGCGATAATAAGACCAATTTGTCATCCTGGATCAAAGCATCGATTGCTAACTTGATTGGCAAAATCTCACATTTTTTAATTATTCTTGCATGTCTGAACCGTGGCGGATTATTTCAGTATCACTCTCATCCAATTTTTTTCTCCACTTAAAAATAGAAACATATATAAGTCTCTGGTTGTTGAGCCAATGCATGTGCGGAGGGGATGATATGGATTTTTTAACTCAAGAGACTGCTCGGCAGCTCGTCGAAGCGTATGTGGCAAGAGGAGACAGTGTCTATACAACTCAAGAGATTATTGATTCTGGTGCAATCCCTTGCCTGAAAGGTTTCAGGGTGAAGCCAGGAAAGGTCTCAGATTCCATTTTTGGTGGTGAGGTTTGTTTCATTGATAAGTCAACAGGAACGATAGCTACGTATGAAAATCCGCCTCTTCACTCTGCAGACGGCACGCCTATACGGATCATGGTGAGAACCCAAAGGATTTCGACCCATGATATCAACCGTGGTGAAATACCTTTTAAGGATCAGATCCTTGCAGTGAACCATAATTATATGCGAAGGATGCTTGCCCAAGTGATAGGGACATCCCAGTTGGAGGTAGGTCTTTTAGACAATTCAAATGTTGTTGTTGCAGAGAATCTGACGCAGATACCTTTTGAGAATGTGCTTCGGGCGTACATGGCAAAGAGTTCGACATCAACATCGCTCTACCAGCATTACATGAAGGGTAAACGGGTTTTTTGCGGGCACGTCCTCCCTGACAATCTCATCCCGAATGGTCCCTTGCCGTATGTGATGGACACTCCGTCGACAAAGTCAGATGAGCATGATGAGTCCATCGCTCCGTGGGTATTAGTCGAGCAGCACGTTTGCACACAAGCACAATATGACCAGATAAGGAATGGTTCTTTGGTTGCGTTTGGCATGATCTCTCAATTCTTGAAAGAGCGGGGGCTCATTGCAGTTGACACAAAAACAGAACATGGGATTAACAAACGAGGAGAGATTGTTTCACAGGATGAGATCTGGACAATGGATTCTTCAAGATTCTGGTTGAGGGAAGATTATGAGGAGCAGCTCTGTCAATTGAAGGCAGGGAAAATCGCTGAATTGAATCCTGCTTCTTATTCAAAGGAATTCGCAAGGGGTTTTTCTAAAGGAGAACAAGGGTATACTGAGGAGCAGCGTGTACAGATCGCAGTCAGGTACATCCTTGGCATGCAACATCTCTTAGGAAAAAAGTTCGAACCTGATATGCGCTCACATGAAGAACGCGTCGTCTCAGGTATAGAAAAAATCATTGAACAGGTGGTTGCATGAATCGGGATCTTGTTTCCAGATTGAGTGAAGAAGAGCGTGTGATAAGAAGGCATGCATTGCGTTGCATCTCGCCTGATGATGCAAAATATGGGAAGACATCTTCAAAACTGCAAGCCTATCTCAGCGCTGAGGCAGAATGGATTGGCTGTGCGTATGTGCAGAAGGTTCTTTTGGAGACGCGGGCAGAATTCGGTCAGGCAGAACAGCGTCATGTCGATGAAGTCGAAAAAGCATTGGAGATGATCGATCCCTTGAACATGGCACTCATGGAAGAGAATCCTCCTGAAAAAGGAGGGACGCGGCATGATCAATTAGCTGTCATTGATGAGATTGGGCGGTTTGTATCAGAGGAGACAAAGGCGCTCCTGCATCCAGGGACAACATCGTACGACATCCTGGATACTATCCGTTCGTACCTATTCAAGAAAGCATGGACAGAGGTCATTCGGTCAGAGGTTGCTTCCTCTATCAAAACACTGTGTGACCTGGCATCAAAATCAGACAAGGTACTGCAGGTTGGAAGGACGCACCTGCAGAATACATCACCGATCACATTTGGCTTGACGCTTTCAGGCTATGCTGCAAGGCTTGCCGATCGCTTGCATGAAACCGATAGAAGCTTTGGCAGGCTCCGTGGAAAGGTTTCAGGCATTGTGGGAACCGGCGCAAGCATTGATATGGTCATAGGTTTGGGTGAGTCCATCGATTTTGAGAAGAAGGCCCTCGAGAAACTCGGATTGGAGCCTGACTATACGGCAACCCAGGTGGTGCAGAAAGAAAGATTGGCTGATGTTGGACATAGTCTTACGACTTTGATGCATGTTCTTGGTGATTTTGCAAATGACATACGTATTCTCTATTCTTCGGCAATAAACGAAGTGACGTCTCGTGATAACGCAGCGCGTCTTGGCGGATCAAGCGCAGATGCCCTGAAGAATAATCCCATCAATTTTGAAAATATTGCAGGCACACCTCCTATTGTTGAGAGTGGTATGCGTATTCTTTATGCAATGATTTCAACTGACCTGCAAAGGGATCTTCGCGGGTCAAAGCAGGCACGATACCAGCCGCAGCTCATGATGGCAGAGACCTACGAGTCATTCGTGAGGTTGAACAAGGCATTGGTTCAGCTTTCAGTGAATGAAGATGTCCTGGCAAAAAACCTTGAGCCAGTTCGGAAGAATCCGAGCGAAGCAATGGTTGCGATATTACGTGGAGAAGGCTGGACGCACTCACAGTATGGTGTTGGTCATGATTTTGTCAAGGAGATGGGAAAGAAGGCAAAGCAGCAGGGGAGGACATTAATGGATGTGTCCCTTGAAGACCAGGAATTTTCTTTACTTTTTGGAACTCTGTCCGACAGAAAGCAGGCAATTCTGAAAGGCAGGCTGGAAGGTTACCTTGGATCGACGGGTACGAGAATACAGAAAAACATTGATTATGCAAGAAATGTGATCGGAGGCAATTAAAATGGTAATTCGTGATGTAAAAGGTCGAGTTGAAGACAAGATTCCTGTGCAGACGGTTCTTGTGAGTGTGTTTGACAAGAGCGGGCTTGAGGAATTCATTCCAGCCCTTCTTGAGATGAGTCCAGCTGTGTACTTTCTCTCGACAGGAGGAACGTATAAGAAAATCAAGGAGATACTTGGAGAAAGGCATAATTCTCATCTAGAAGAGGTTGCAGACTACACTGGTTTTCCTGAGATGGAAGGCGGTCTTGTGAAGACACTTCATCCCAAGATCCATGCAGGGATTCTTGGAGAGCGGAACAATCCAAATCATCAGTTCTATTTGAGCGAGACCTTGGAAGGGGTGTATATTGATATGGTTGTTGTCAACCTGTATCCTTTCCAGAGCGTGATTTCGTCTCCCGACGTGACCTTTGAGAAAGCAAGGGGGCATATCGATATCGGCGGACCTGCGATGCTTCGTGCTGCCGCGAAGAATTTTCCCAGTTGCGCAGCAGTGTGTGATCCGCGGGATTATGGTGCAATAATTGGTGAAATGAGGGAGAATGGTGGGGCGACATCATTGAAGCAACGGCTTTATCTTGCGAGAAAAGTATTTGATGCAACAAACTTGTATGATGGGGTCATTGCAGGATTTTTAGCACAGGAGATCGCTGAAAGATCAGAAGAACTTCTGCAGCAGTATCTGGGTGATGGCAATGAGTAGAGGAACCGATGTCACAAACATGAAGAGGAAATATAGGACGGTTGCCGCAGGTAGATTTCCAGCAGGATTCTCGATTGGTTTGACAATAGAAACTGATTTACGGTATGGGGAGAACCCCAATCAACCCGCCGCGATGTATATCGTGGGAAATCGCCTTGCAGAGCTGACGAATATCCGTCTTGCGAAATCAGGCAAGGGTGGTTTGTCTGCGACAAACTTTATGGATGTCACCCGCGCAATGGATATCCTGAAGTTCTTCGACGTTCCTGCTGTTGCCGTGATGAAGCACCTCGTACCATCAGGTTTTGCCCGGCAATACAATAGAAATAGTCTTGTAGACATATATACGCATGCAAGGGATACTGATGCAAGAAGCGCATTCGGATCCATCGTTGTGTTCAATCGCTCTGTTGACAAGGAGACTGCAGAGGTAATCATGTCATCGTACGTCGAGGGAGTTGCCGCTCCAGGTTATGAAGATGGCGCGATGTCAGTTCTGGAACGCAAGAAGGATATCCGTGTCATGACCTTTTCTCACCTTGACAAGATTCCTAAATTTACAGGAGATGATACAGAAGGACTGTATGATATTAAGTCACTTCCGACAGGTCGGGTGCTTGTCCAGACTCCTTACCTAACGAGCATCAGACTGCCTACAGACGTGATAACAGATCCGTTGGTGATGTTTGAAGGCAAGGCTCACGTCGTTAATCGGGATCCCACGCACAATGAGTTGGAGGACTTATTGACTGCTTGGTATGTCAATATTGGCGTCAGGAGTAATGGGATTGTCATTGTGAAGGATGGAGTGACTGTTGCTGTCGGTTCAGGCCAGCAGGAGCGTGTTGGTGCAGTGGAACAGGCGATAATTAAAGCATATCAAAAGGCGATGGATAGGCAAGGAATAGTTTATGATGCAGTTGATGGCGCGGCACAGAGATCAGATTTATCAGTGAATCCGTTGGAAGGGGCTGTCGTGTCTTCTGATGCGTTCTTTCCGTTCAGGGACTCGATTGATACAGTGGCTAGATATGGGATCACTGCGGTGATTCAACCAGGTGGCTCTGTCCGTGATTATGAGGTCATTGACGCTGTCAATGAGCACAAGATGGCTATGGTGTATACTCTGGAAAGGTGCTTTGGGCATTTTTAAGGATTTTTTTTTACGATTGTTTAGTTTTTTTCAAATTTATTCCTGTAATGTGATGCGAGAGTGAATTGTTTATAGAGATACGGACTGGAATACAGGAGAAACCATAACATTTAAATATATGGCATCTCATACCATATGGTGTGTCAGATATCATATTTACCCATAAGCATGTGGAAGAGAGGTTTGTGATCGAGATGAAGATTGTTCGTGTCAGAAAGGATGTTGATTATCCTGATGGGATAAAATACTCCCTTGTTGTCATTGATAGAAAGAATGCAAAGAGGATCCTCGGATTTGATAATCACGAGCGAAGAGGCCATCACATGCACAGGCTCGAAAGGGAGCTGCCATATGTATTCGTCGATGAATGGAAGCTGATTGAGGATTTCAATAGGGAATTCGAGAAAATCAAGAGGAGGTTGTTGAAATGAAGACCAAGAAATTCGTCATCGAAATAAAGCCTTTGGAAGAGTCTCTGAGAGATTTCGCACAAGCATTTGGGAAGACCAGGAAGGATAGGCTGCCTGAATCGAGCGGTGTCAGTTTCAGTGATATCGAGACCTTCCGCAAGTTCTTCTCGAGGAGGAGATTGGAGCTCTTGAAGGCGATCAGGAAGGAAAATCCAAAGTCAATCTATCAGCTTGCAAAACAGGTCGATCGGGGGTATAAGAACGTCCATGATGACATCAATCTATTCAAGGAACTTGGTCTCATCAAGACGACGGACAAGCACATTAACCTTCAATTCGATACTCTATTCATAAAGGTGGAAGTGTAAATCTGCTAACAAATGTCGTCATTTCTTTGCGACCTTCCACACTTCATCGAAATTATCCCGATAATTTGCCGCGATTTCTTCTGATTGGATGAGAAATCCGAGAATCTGCCCCTTCCATGAGCTGATGAGGATTCTGTCCTGATAGATGTCTATGGTTGATGGAAGAGGAAAGTCAACATAGCGAAGTGTGATAAACCTTGGTGGTTTCTTGAAATGTGGGGATTTCTTATATGCTGTGCTAGTTATGCCTTGCAGGTGTAATCCAAGTTTTTTAAAATAGTGAAATAATTGGGTGTAGAAGAGTTCTGCTTTGGCAATGTTTTCTTCGTCATGAACGTAGAAATAGCGTAGCGGTTCTCTTTTTTTGCAATCAATAAGGAGTTGTTCATACGCGCTTTTCAATCCATTGAACCCTATAAAGACTTCTGCATCTCTTTTTCCCGATTGTTTCCATTGGTTGAGTTCTGGCAGAATCGTTGCAAATATTTTCTTTTTTTGCGTAAGGGTCTTTTCCTCTTGTGCAAGATAGTCGCGTATCCTTCCTGGCCGCGTTGCCCGGAACTGCTTTGTTTTTTCCTTTATGATATACGTGGCAAATCCTTTCTCGATGAGCCTTCCAAGCACCTCATAAATCTTTGAATAGGATATTTTTGATTCTTTCACCAGGGGGCCGACAGTCGTTGATCCAAGCTTAAGGAGTGCAAGATATGTCCGTGATTCTCCTTCGGTAAGTCCGAGGGTTTGCAGTTCTTCTTTCATGAGATGGCTGTAATTGCAGTGATTTATAACTTTTTCGATAGTATATACCCCTTAGGGGGGAAATAAAATTATTATCTCATATTCAAGTACCATTCTACAAGGGTTACAAAAGAAAAATGGTAAACAAAAAAAAATTAGCACAATACAACTCCAGCGTGTGGGCCGAAGCAACTTCCGACTGGCTGGAAAGAAAACAAGATCATAATTACCGTAGCGTCCTTGTCCATCCGGCAATCCGAAAAGCAGTCCTTAATGTTAATCTTATCACGGGAATTATTGCAGATATTGGTTGCGGGGATGGAAGCGAGGCAAAAACTATCGTCGAAGCAGTACGCAATGCAAAAAATGTGCAAGACGGATTGGATTGGCCGGAAAATACACATCCCAAAACCCGGTCATTGCAATATTTTGGATATGATCCGAATGCAAAGTTCATAGAAATGGCGCGGAATACGTATGAAGGTGACCATCTGCCAGTAAGTATACATTGTTCTTTTCATTCGGGAAATATTGAAGACTTCGTACAAGAGAACGACTTGGAAGACAATTGCGATCTCGTCACATCATTATTCGTGCTGCAGGATATTCCAGATTATGAGAATCACATCGCTCTTCTTGCGAAATGTGCACGGAGCGGGGGGATCTCTCTGGCAGTCGTTGTCCACCCCGGATTTGGTCGTGCGATGCTTGAGAAAGATGCTTTTGAATCATATAAAGAACCATGGGATGAGCAGTTCTATGGCAAATATCCTATTGTTGAAGAAAGCCGACCACCCTTCTTTGTTCCCTATTTCCATCGCCCCCTCCAATATTATACTTATGTATTTGAGAAAAAATTTGTTATTGAAGGCATCAATAGCCTGCAACCGGATGAAGCCCAGATGAGTAAATGCATTACCGAAAGGATCTCCCCGTTTTATCCTCATGAACATAACGTGTATTGGCCAGAGATCATTTCCATGCCATCAAGCGTCCTGATAAAAGCAAGGAAAAAATAATATTGCAGCCTTTTCTTCAGTGTCTCCGAGTCTGATGTGCAGTAGTTTAGAAAAGTTTAAATATGAGTTATAATTGTTGTTATAACTTTGATAGTGGTTGCGTATGTGGGCTGATACGACGATACAGAACAGAAAAGAATTCCAAATAACCTTTGACCCTCACTTATTTGACAGGAAGGAATATTGGAATCTCGATCTGGACAAGGTCGAAGAGACGGTGAAGTCAGGAAAGATTTTTCACGAGAAGTGCGAAAAGCCGAACAAGATTTGTTTTACAAAATATTTTGGCAAAGAGAATCAGACATATACTGTAATTGTACGTGTTCATAAAAATTTTATGGAGGTGAAAACAGCATGGCCAAAGAAAGGAAAATAACCTGTGATTGCAAAGGGATTTTGGTAGAGAAAAGAATCCTCTTTGACGATGTGGAAACAGAGGCGATGGTCTGCAGCAAATGCGATTTTACGACGCTTACGAAAGAGCAGGCTAAGAATTACATTAAGCTTAAGCAAATGCACCAGATTATGGACTCAGAGCGAAAAATCATCAAGATAGGAAACTCTATGGGGCTTACCCTGCCTGATCGGCTCCGGGAGTTTGGAGCCAAAGTCGGCCAGAAAGTCAAGACAGTAGCGACAGGACCGACTTCATTCAGGGTAGAATTGCATATAACGGAATGAATCAATAGAAGGGATGGTTCTTCCCGAAACATTTAATAATCCAGCCATCCGAAGTCCTGTCATGAATAGGCCTGCGTTCAAGAAATCTGGCATGATCGTGCTTGTCGTAAGTGCACTTTTGATTCTTGCATGTTCTCTTGCGATTTCATATAAGCTGCTTGATCTTATCTGGGTCTTTGTTCCCTTGCTTGGGATGATGTGCGGAGGCCTTCTCTTGGCACTTGCAAGGGAGCCAAAAGAACTTCCAAATGATGATGAGCGTAAGCTCATGAGTTATGTCTTTCTCGGCCTTGGTGTACTCTCACTTATCTCTGGCGGGTATCATTGGCGCTCAGAAGGGGTGTTCTACATCGGACTCATATTTGTCTTCATCGGCTTGATTTATTATCCGAATAAGAAGAAGTGATTTAAAGTTTTAATCTCCTGAAGATGAGTGTATATTTGGTGTTTGGTTCAGGAGTCTTCTTTGTGATGGCAAAACCATATTTTTCATACAAATAAGCTGATGCTCGTTCCCGGGGATGGTCAGATGAATAGACTTTCAGGTATTTTTTCCTTCTTCTTCTCGCTTCAGCGATTGTCCATTTGAGGAGTGCGCTTCCTATTCCCTGCCGACGATATTCTGGATGTACGAAAAACCAGGAGATCCATGTAGTGTCTGGTTCATCTTCTTGGACAAAGAGTCCTGTGACTGCTATGATTCTTTTCTTGTCACAGACTGCCCACGCATCAACGCTTTTTGTTCTTCCTTCCTTATAGATTTCTTCGTATTCTTTCTTATAGACTGATGCGGGGATCCAGATTGCGCCTGAATAATTTTGTTTGTTCCCAAAGACACGATGATATAGTGCGACCGCTTCTTTGATCTGGGATTTTGACAAAGATCTTATGGTGTATTTTTCAAGAAAGTTCATTGTTCACTTGTACCGGAACATGTTCAGATAGCTTTTCATCTCGTCCTCTATTTCAGCCACGTCCTGCATGAATGCTTTCTTGGCTTGGGAGATGTAATCCCTGTGGATGTACCTGTCGAATATGGTTCTCATGAAGTAGTAGAATGGTGTCTTGTCCCATTTGTCTTCGTAGTCGGTGATCATGTACCCGTCGATGGATACCATCGCATGCCCGTTCAGTATCTTGATCTTTTTTCCTTCTTTTTCTACTGTCGTGTCCTTGAGCTTTGAGAAGATCATGAAGAGCCTGATCTCAAATCTGATATTATCAGAGATCTTCTTGTAGGGGAACATCTCGATCGTTACCTGGCGGGAATCCTCGTATACTTCCTCGAAGTTCTTGGTCTCCCGTTTATTGTAATTCCTATCTTTGAACCAGAGGTCGAGCACCTTGATGAATCCGCCGAGGTCGAAGAGGCCGTCGTATTCTATTGTCCTTCCCATCACGAGGATGTTGCATTCGCCCAAACGTTTCTCACCTCAGTAGTATGCGTCTTCTTTGCCGTGCATGTTTAAATAATTTTGTATTGCCTTCTGGAGCATGAAGGTCTCGTCTTCGAGCTGATTGAAATAGACCATTTCCATCTCGCGCCAGCGCATCTTCTTGTAGACTTCGCCGATAAAATTGATGAATTTTCCTTTGCCTTCGTATATCTTGGCGTAGTCAAGCAAGACGGTGGAGGAGATATTGATCGTCATCCTGCCTGTCGTCATGAGTTTTTTCTTGCCGTTCTCTGTGATCTCGACGTCTTTTCCTTCCCAGATGTGGAATTCCACGCTGATCTGGTATTTGATGTACTCGTTGATCTTTCTCTCTGCACTCCATTTTGGCTCGATCTCAGTGCCGAGTGCCGTGAATGCCTTGTCCTTGTATCTGTCTTCCTGGAGGAGGTATTGGTTCTTCTGGAACCAGGCTCGCATGAACTGGTAGAGGCCTGTGTAATCATAGAGTCCCTTGAACTTGACCAGAAGGCCAGTAGCGATTTGGACCTTGTTCGGAAGGGTGTGCATAATTATCTTTCAGAGAAGCGTGTTTTTAAATGTTTTCACTTTATCGGTAATCCGGAAGTCACTTCTCATTCGGAAAATACTGGATTATCGCAAAATATATAAATAAGTAAGAATATCTTACATATAATGAACATTACGACACTAAGCACGAAAGGCCAGATAGTCATTCCTGAGCGGCTGAGAAGGGAATATGCAGTTGGCTCTTCATTTATCGTCTCCAAAGTGAGGGAGTTGATCGTGTTGAAGCCCATCGCTCCCCTGAGTGAGAAAGAAAAAGCGGAATTAAAGGAATTGAAAGGAATCTGGGATGAAATCGATAGCGGGAAGGCAGACCAGTACTCTGAAAAGGAATTTTTCAAGGCAATTAAACAATGGTAGTCATCATCTCGTCTTCGAGATTCAAGAAGGCCGTAAAGCATCTCGATTCTGGGCAGAGGGATAAATTAGAGCGTGTGATACTAAAGATATTGCAGGAGCCAGACATCGGAAAACCTTTGAAATATGGCAGGGGAGAGCGAGCACTTCGGATGAAGCCATTTCGGATAATCTATTCATTTCGAAAGGATATTGAGACTCTCTACCTGTTGAAGTTTGACCATAGAAGTTCCGCATATGATTAGCGAAGGTACGATGCGTGTTGAGATGTTTCCAGCAGCTTATTTGTTAGGGCCTTGTATCCGTATGTGCATAGCTGATCTTTTTCTCTTTTATTCGAGTTTGGAAATGCAAAAGTATAAATATGAGTGGTTACATTGTAACCACAATGAGGAAACCTATCAAGATCGAGATGGAAGGTTTTGAGGTTGTTGAGAAAATAGCT
>JBDRSD010000087.1:0-6928 GCA_043825215.1 Nanobdellota archaeon | reverse complement strand
TCATCGTTCTCACAAAAAATGGAGTTTATGCATCATCAGACAGATTTCCCCTCACGATCGGCTCTTCTGATAAGGGTTATGCAGTAGCCTCAGAAACAACAGCATTTTCAAATCTCGGTTTTCGAAGCGTAAAACAACTAGCACCTGGTGAGATCGTCCTTTTCAACGAACAAGGAATTGTGGAACAATCAGGCTTAACTAGACAAAAACAAACCTGCCTCTTCCTTTGGGTATACACCTCATTCCCATCATCGACATTTGAGCACCTCAATGTGGAAATCAGCCGTGAACGATGCGGAGCAATGCTCGCAAAACGCGACAGCATTGAGGCTGACTTTGTCACTGGCGTTCCTGACTCGGGCATTGCCCACGGAGTGGGATATGCCATTGAAAAAAAGATTCCTTTCCGCCGCGCCCTGCAAAAATACACGCCAGGATGGGGAAGAAGTTACATTCCAAGTGATCAGATTGAACGAGACATTATTGCGCACTACAAGATTATCCCGATTCCTGAGATGATCCGAGGAAAAGACATCATCCTGACCGAAGACTCGATTGTCCGTGGAACACAACTACGAAAGCTCTTGAAGGAGAAAATCTGGCCTCATGAACCACGCTCAATCCATGTCCGAGTCGCCTGCCCCCCGCTCATGGGTCCCTGCAATTATAATGTCTCGACCAGGAAAGGAGAAGAACTCATTGCACTCCAGGCAATCAATGCTATTGAAGGAATGATGCCGAGCAATCTTTCAGTATACTTAGATTCTGATTCCAGTAAATATCAACAAATGGTCGACTATGTCAAAAACCATATTGGCGCAACAACCCTTCAATACCAGCGCATGGATGATCTTCTTGAAGCAATCGGCCATCCAGATGACCTTTGCGTCTCTTGCTGGAAAGGATAATTATAACTTCACCTTCATGAAGTCAAACGCGCACACGCTTTCTGGAAAATACGTCTGGGCTTCCTCGACAAAGTCGTTCGTGTGCTTGTATCGCTGAGAGAAATGCGTCATAATCATCTTCTTCACGCCTGATGCCTGGGCAAGAAGAGCTGCCTGACGCGCAGTCAAATGCCTGTTCTTATCAGCCTTCTCCTCCTCTCCTGAAAGGTAGGTTGCCTCGATAATCATCAGATCCGCACTCTCAGCAAGCATGCTGATGTTCTTCGTCTCGCCAGTATCCAGGATGAATACAACCTTCTTGCCATGCTTAAGCGTTGCCACCATCTCCGGAGTGATCTCCTTGCCCTTGTGATGCACCGTCATCCCACGCTGCAATTTACCGATGAGAGGCCCCTCCCGAAGGCCAAGCTCTTTCACCTTTGCCATGTTAATCTTGAGCTTGTCCTTTTCGACCAATGCATAGCCAAGGCATGGTGTCGGATGACGCAGGTCAATTGCTTCGAGCAGATAATCTTCATTCTCAAAAAACTGCAAGGGCATGCCACGCGGATCAAGCTCTTTAATCGAGAGGTCGACCTTCTGGGAAAAAACAATCGAATTCAAGAGGTGGTACATGCGCTCCTTTGTGCCCTTTGGACCAAAAATATGGATCTTTGGAGGGTTCTCATCATTACCCAGCGTCTGCAAAAGGCCGATGATACCTGCGACATGGTCCCCATGCCAATGGCTGATGAGAATCTTTCGGACACGGTTCCTGTTGATGCTCATGATATTCATCTGGCGCTGCGTACCCTCACCGCAATCGACAAGCATGCCATCCCCATTGTCATCTACAAAGATGCCAGAGACATTACGCTCCTTTGTCGGAACCATACAAGATGTACCTAAAAAGACGATCTCCATGGTGATTGGAATACAATAGGTTATTTAAAAATGCATTGCTGAAAATGCACGCAGCTTTAGCTTATATAAAAAATAACAACAATAATGGCGGCAGACGGTTCTCGCTTGGCTCGAACCTATCGGGCACAATGCGAACAAGTTCGCATGTGAATTTTCAATTCGCATTGCACCCCGACGGGCAACCCCCGCCCGATCTGCGCTATTGTTGTTATTTTTATCTTTTGCACGAAAGCATTTAAAAAGGGAGAGCTGTTTTTGAAGGGTATGCCAAAAGCGAAGAAGACAAAAAAAGCTGCGAAAAAAAAGGAAAAGAAAGTTATAGAGAAGACACCTGCAATTGCAGCAGTCACACTCGAAAGCACACTAGAACCAAGGACCGAAACGAAATCTGAAAAGAAAAAGGTCATCGCCTACATGCACGACGAACGAGTCCTGACAGAATCCTGCGATGAAGCCCGAGACCTCTACAGCCAATCCAGATACGGCACGATGGTCGACGACGGCAAGGTACAACTCTCACTTCTTGAAGGACTCTATTTGAAAGAGAAAGGAAAGATTATCATCCTCGATTCCCGAGGAAAAGACATCTCCGCAGACCTCTTCTTAAAAAAGGCAAAACGACAGGAAGCAAACTTCTGGACAAAATACTGCGTGTTCAAGGACTTTCGAAACCGCGGCTACATCATCAAAACAGCACTCAAATTCGGCGCAGACTTTCGCGTGTACGACCGAGGCGTCAAACCTGGAGAAGACCATGCCAAATGGGTCGTCTTTCCAGTCCGCGAGGGCGAAACGCTCACCTGGTATGATTTCGCAGCAAAGAACAGGGTAGCGCACTCCACGAAAAAGCGGCTTCTGATAGGCATCGTTGACGAAGAAGGTGACGTGACATACTACGAGATTCGATGGATGCGGCCATAGACGGGGATCGGCATCCAGCTTACTGCTGACAAGTGCTGTGCGCCCTTCATTGTTTCTTCTTCTGTTTTTCGTAACCATTAAAAACTATCCTGCGCTAACCCTACTTCATGGAACAGAAACGGGCAACAAAAGATGACGTCTTCGCATTTCTCAGGATCAACGGGCCATGCCTTCCGAACGACATCAAGAAAAAGCTCGGCGGAGACACCTTCCTCATGGGAGCATACCTGTCTGAACTCACCAACGAGAGAAAAGCACGAGTCTCCGTGATGAAAGTCGGAGGAAGCCCACTCTACCTCATCCCAGGACAAGAATACAAGCTGCAGAACTTCTCCCACTACTTAAACGAGAAAGACAGAATTGCCTATGGCATCCTCCGAGAAAGAAGGGTACTTCGAGATCGGGAACAGACACCACTCATCAGGGTCGCGCTGAGAAGCATCAAGGATTTCGCCATCCCCCTGGAAGTTACCATATCTGGCGAAAAAGAGATCTTCTGGCGCTGGTTCCTCCTCTCACAAGACCAGGCACAGGACGAGATCAGAAAAATACTCCAAACAACAACTCACACATCTCCCAGTACGCCTGTGCGCACAGAACCAAAACCTATCCCTCCTGCTGAAATTAAAAAACCAGAACAAGCCGCACCTGCGCAACCCACACAAACAACACTCGGCGCGCCTAAACAAACAATACAGCAAACAACTCCACAAACACGGCCAACCATTGCACCTCCTGAGAAAAAACCTGAAAAACCAAAAAAGACAAAAGACGTCAAATCCGCATTCCTCGATGATGTGACTGCCTACTTTCAGAAAAACAACATAGACATCGAAGAAACCAATGCCATCAAGAAAGCAACAGAGATCGACTTCATTATCAAAATCCCCTCAAATGTTGGGAAACTACGCTACTTTTGCAAAGCACGCGCAAAGAAGAAAATCAACGAAGGCGACCTCTCCTCAGCATACGTCTCAGGCGAAGCAAAGAAACTTCCCGTCCTCTTCCTCACCACAGGAGACCTGAACAAGCGCGCAAAAGAGATGCTTCCGAATGAATTCAAGAACATGACAGTCCAATTTCTATCCTGACCCATACCTCAACAAGACAAGAAAACTTGCCAGGCACAAAAAAACAACAAAGAGAAGTATCTCTCCAAGTGAGCCAATCTTTATTGGCCCCCGTATCTTCTTCCCAAAGGGGTGAAATGGGACAATTCCTGCCGTATTCAGGGAATCAAGGAGAAGGTGCGAGGCATACCCGAGAACGACAGGAAAGACATACACCTTACCTATGACGTAAGCAAGAATGCCGAATCCTGCAAGCGCAAAGAGGGAATGAAAGATGCCCCTGTGACCGACAAAGAAGCCCACCAGCTTCGCATGCCTGCCGATTGTTGACTTGGCATAATCAATATCAGGAAGAAGCGCGAAGAAGGAAAGCAGTGCAAAAAAAATGATCATGTGAAGAGACGGCTGCCATACAAAAAGAGCCAGAAGACCTGCCAGAAATGCAAAGACGACATGCGTTCCTGCGCGCATCCTTATTCCTCGAAATCCTCTTCTTTCACATCCAAGAAATCGTCTGCAGAGACAGCGTCCACGAGCTCTGACTCTTCCGGAGCCTTCTTTTCAGGCTCAACTGCCTTTGATTTCTCCTTCTTTGCCAGATCAAGCTCATCCTTCGGGTCAGGATCAGGAAAGACCAGGCGTGGCACGAACTCAAGCGCATCATACCCCTCGTTCTTGTTCACTCTCCCTACAAACTTGATGAAATTGCCAAGCAAGTCTGATTTCACCTGCTCGAAATCCGCAGGCTTTCCCTGGAATTCCTTGATCTCCTCATCAGTTTTCTTGAGGAGGCGCTGGATCTGTGTCCGCCACAGGACAACACGGGTATTTCCGCTGCCATCATCGACAAACAAATTCAGGACATACCCGTAATCAGGAATGACTGTGCCGTGCGCCTCGCAGACCGCCTCATCCTCTTTTCTTGACAAGCGCTTGCCGCACTTTGGGCATGTCTCAAAAAACCTGATATCAAACACCTGCACGATCGTCCCGAAGATCTCCACATTATCATCACCCTGGACAAGATCTGCAATCTTCTTTCTCACCACAGTATCCTGCTTGACCTCAATTGCGACACCCTTCGGGTTTATGACAATCTTGCTCGCCGTATTCATGTGGATCTCTTTTCGTCCCATGTTCTCCTTGACCAAGCCATTTTGCACCTGGAGAATGTCTCCCTCATTAATCTTCGCAAAGGCATCTGCCTGATCATTCCAGAGCACTAACCTGACAAATCCTGATTCGTCAGCAAGGACGAGCGATGCGACTTTTCCCTTCCTGTCGCCTGAAGAGAACTCTCGCAGTTCGTACTTTCTTGTGACCTTTCCTGTTATTTCCATGTTCTTCATGCCGGAAAGAAGATTCTTTATCAGGACAGGACCCTCCTGCACAAGCTTTATGCCAAGCTCGTTTGCGATGATGTGCGCTGCACCCTCTTTTGATATGAGACCTGAGAGGGAGTCCAATTTCTGCTTCACTTTCTTGTTGATCTCATCCTCAGAAAGGCCTGCTTCTGCTTTGATCTTTGCGACAATCTCTGGAAACGGCATGGAAATCATTCTTGCACCCCAAAAAGAAAAGTCTCAGAGCGTTTATATACTTTATGGTGAGTCTGACGGAGGATTTTCAGACTCGATAGAAATAGTCTGGGAAAGGAAAATAGAGAACTTCATTCGCACAGGCGCATAGGAAAAAAAGCTGGCCGACACGTGCGCAATTTTTGAGTCGTCTTCAACGCACAATGAGTAGTATTCCTTTTTCTCCTTGCAGAGCTGGCTCGCGTCCCAGTTCCTCGTCAAGGTCAGCTTATCGCCCTTTTTTTCCAAGAAATACTCCTTTGCATTGGTTCCTTCAAGATTACCGCCAGATGCATCAAGGGACAGTATAAAATAATCTTTCTGCGTTTGACCATAGCCAAGCAGTTCAAAAACCTCTGGAAAGAAAATCTTATATTCAGACGCGATGCCGCCTGCCTTTCGCACCTGCAACGACAGATTTGTCAAGACCAGATCATACGCTATCGTGATAAGATCTATGTTGATCAAGAGATTGCAGACACAATCACCCTCTTGGAGCAGGCAATCCACATATTCCTCTGCGAACTGGTATGCTGCAGGATAATCAGAGCAATACCTCTTCATGACAAGGTCAGTATGAGTGGAGTTGAATGCTTGCATCTTCTCATCCAAGAACTCCTCAACCATCGTGCCATTTGACTTTGCAAGAATTTCGTCATTTACGAACTGGAAGACCTCATCATATACAGAAAGATTGTATTCGTAAGCAGTCTTGAAATTCGGACGAACCCTATACGTTCCTATCTGCTCCTTATATGGCGTGTAGGTGGCAGAAGGATTACCTCCATAAAAGAAATAATAACTCATCAAGGTCTCCACATAATTCGGATCCCCCCACTCCCCACAACCCCAACCGTTATACCCACGATACATAGCTTCTCTTTTCACATACTCACGTTCTTCTTGCACACACCCCTGCTTGTTACAGCAGGCACCGTATTTCTTTGGCTTCTCCCGCCACTTCGACTTGGCAATGAATGCGGCACAGCAAATGTTCTTGTCAGGATTAAAATACTCCTGTTCATCGACCTTGGAAGAAAATCCGCATTCACGCACACACACGTCATGGTTTTGCTTTGGCACGATCTGCATCAGCCCGAGGGCAGGAGGATTGCTCGGACTTTTGGCATTTGGATCAATGTCTACTGTCTCATGCGTCATAATTGCCTTTAAATCCGCCTCTTCAATACCCGCCATTGCAGCATACTTTGAGATCGAATCCTGATACGCATTCACCTTTGCAACAATACTGTCCCTTAGCCTGCCAGAACGTTCTGTCTTCTCCTTTGCCTGCTCAGACTTGGGTTCAGCAACAGCAAAAGCTGCAATCTGGGCATACACTTCAGGCTCAATCCTGGAACAATCTGCACGAATATTTGCCTTTGAAAACTTTCCTCCGGTAATTTCATCCTTGCAGCTGTCTGCAGAAGAAGTAAGCGTTGCGAGCTGGTCATCGCTATAGATGCATAGCGCATTTTTTCCTTGCTTACCACTCGTATCGCTTGTCGTGTATATCTTTAAATCAAGGTGGGGTGCTTCAGAATAACCA
>JBDRSD010000086.1:0-3794 GCA_043825215.1 Nanobdellota archaeon | reverse complement strand
ACATTCCTTTCTTTCTTAAACCGTTGCTCAAAAACACCCACTTTCACATCGGAAATCTTCATTTGAAACACCTCAAAAAATATCAAAAGAAGAACAAGTATATAAATTTTGCTCAATTAATTATGTCTTATACTATAGTTTGGAAGGAATGTGAATAATTAATTGGAACTATCTTTATCTTGTTTTTATTCCTCATAACATTTATAAATATCATCAATAAAAAGTCCAGCATGGAAAAGGTGAGGCTTGCTATTGATAATATTTCTGCAAGGCAGGGTTCTTTTGTCGCGTCGAGAATCTCGATCATTCTTGAGAGCGGGGACATCATGGGTCTTGTGGGAAGAAGCGGTTCTGGAAAGTCGACTATTCTTAAGGCGATTCTGGGAATTCTTCCTTTGAAGTCGGGAAGTCTCAAGGCAAGTGTTGATGAAAAGCAGGTTGAACTGAGGAGTGTTTTGGGATATAGTTCTCAGGGTAATGCCCTTTTTCCGTTTTTGACTGTTGATGAAAACCTGCATTTTTTTGCAAGGATTAACGGAGTTGGCCAAAATCTTATTAAATTGCGTGCAGACACACTTTTAGATCGACTTGATCTGGTGAACAGCAGGATGAAGAGGATCTCCCAACTATCAGGGGGTATGGCAAAGCGTGTCGATCTTGCGGTTTGTCTTATCCATGATCCAAAGATTATTCTTATGGATGAACCATTCAGTGGTCTTGATATTTCCCTGCAGCGTTTTTTCTGGACTTTTTTGCAGGAGCTTGCGGCAAAAGGAAAGATCATCATAGTTTCCAGTCATCTGTTGAATGATATCAGGAGATATTGTAATGAGTTTGGACTCATAAACGATGGCATTTTTTATAATACTGAGCAGGTGAAGGAAGAGCTTGTATCCAACAAGGAATTGAATCTGGAAGTATTTTTAGAGAAGCTCTTTTCGTCGCAGATTAAAATTAATATGGAGAGCACATGAAGTTCTTGCCGCTTATTTTTATCAACTTGAAGGGTTTTTTTAGGAATTGGCGATCCATCTTTCTTTTGACGATTTTTCCCCTTGTCTTGATCGGCATGATCTTTGGCTCGTTCAATTCGTCAGGGATTTCAGAGATTCCTGTGGGTGTTATCGGGCAGATTCCTGGTCTTGACATGAGTGATTTACAGGAACAGTATCTGAATTTTCTTGATATTACTGAATTTGGTCATCTTGATGATTGTCTTCCCTTGTTGAAGAGATATGACCAATATGCATGTGTTCTTGTTGAAGGCAATAAGCTTATTGTGTATTATGATAATACGCGAGAACCTGTCATTTGGGAGATTCTTGAGCGGATGAAGACCAGTATTGATTTTTTGCGCAGGCAAAAGCAGCGTGAGCTTACAACGTCGGTTCTTGAGAATTTTTCAGAGGTATACTGGCAGGTTGACGAGTTCAAGAATGGCTTGTATCGCGCGAATTCCCTGATTGACACCTATATGAGCAGGATTGATCGGAGTGTTAAGGATCTTCAGGTAGCAAGAAATGATCTTTCATCGACCCTGGATAGTATGGACAGTGATATCGCAGAAGCAAAGGCAGAGAAGCGGCAATTAAAGGCTGAGAAGGATGACGCGTATAGTCAGAGCATGTCCTATCTGTCAAGCATCGAGAGTTCCATTAACCAATTGCAGAATCTCTCTCCCATGGATATTGTGTATATCAATACGGTCCGGTCAAAGATCCATGAGGTCAGGTCAACACTCAATTCGTATGATAACAATGCAGAAAGGAGATTTAGTCTGTTTGACCAGAAGATCTACAATTATGAACAGGCAAGCTATCGTGGAAGATCCCAGTTGACCAAGATCGATACAGGAATTGTCCAGTCCAGAAATGTCAAGTCAGATCTCTCTTCATACAAGAATGAAGTGACGCAGTCCCGAAAAGATGTTGAGGTCTTGCAGGAACAGATTGGTGCGATGAATTCGCTTGATGCAAACAGCATTGTTGACCCTGTCCTTCTCTACAACTCTCCAACGTATGTCCCGAATCTGGATAATGCGACTTTGCAAAGGTATGCGAATGATGAGGATTCGCTTCTGAGGGGGTTGAATCTGATCAGCCTCCAGACGATATTTCCGATAATCCTTATGCTGATCGTTTTTTTCTTGGCCCTTCTTATCTCAAGTTTCATCTCCCTTGCCGAGATCAATTCTCCTGCGCATGAAAGGGTTATGCTTGTTCCGCGGATATTTTGGCACGAACTCTTTGCACTCTACATCTCATCTCTTATTATCATCGCAATCCCGCTTGCCTGCGTACTTGTCCTCGGGAATTATCTCTTCCAGATTGCAATCTTTGCGAATTTTGGACAGGTCTTTTGGATTCTTCTCATGGTTGTGAGTATTTTTATCTTGGCAGGAACCAGTCTTGCTTATGCTATCAGGAAGGAATCGATTACCATCCTCATTTCAACATTCCTTCTCGTGTTTTTGATTTTTTTCTCTGGTTTCATCTTGCCTGTTGAGCGGATGGGTGATATTCCTGGTATTATCGCATCTCACCTTCCTGGAAAGCTTGCGCTCTCTGCGTTTGACCAGGCTGTCTTTTATCATCAGTCCATGCCTGTACTCTGGCCTTATGTCAAAGAGCTTTGGGTCTGGCTTCTTGCCATGTTTTTTCTCACGTTGATCATCAAGAAAGTGAAGAAGATCTGATTTCTTGGCGTAGTCTACACAACTTTTTTAAATCACTCATGACCACCCCACGCTATGATCACCCCTGAACAGTACTTACAAGATGAGCAGGTGTCGGATTTGAGTAACCGCACGATAAAAGAAGTTACAGAACTTGCTTTTCAAGATAGTGCTTTGAAAGAATTCTACAGAATTGGCAGTAGATATGCAGAAGAGTGCAATCAATGTAATGTAGCTGTGTTTTATGATTATATCACCAGTCAAATGAAGCAGGAGGTACTTGAAGGTGGCTTATATCAGCGAATTGTCGCACAGATGAATATTATGGGAACACTTATCAATGAAAAAAAGCGCGTCCTTGATATCGGTTGCGGAACAGGGATAAGGACAGTATATTATGCAATGCAAAATCCTGATTCTGTCTTTGTCGGCATCGATATCTCCAAAAAGTCTCTCCAGGCTGCTAAAGAGCGTGCTGAGAAACGGGGACTTCGTAATATTTCCTTTGTTCATGCAAACATGCTTTCCCTTCCATTTAACAGATCATTCGATGCGATCATTGCAGAACATTCCTTGTATGAGACGAATGAAGATGATGATCCCCTATTGGAAAGAAAAATTCCGATTATTGCAGACCGATTGAAGGACGGTCTTGTGGTCATCACACTCCATCCAGAGTCGATTTATTCATATAAGATGATGATGCCTAGGATTTTTCAGGACGCAGGACTTCACCTGGAGGAGTTCATTGAAGTGCCGTATATTTGTTTTGCCGACGAAACAGAAGATATAATGATAATCGGAAAGAAATAATTGTACTCAAATGATTTTCTTGAGAAAGTTTCCAGTATAACTCTTACCATTCTTCGCGACGGTTTCGGGTGTTCCTTCTGCAATGATCCGGCCGCCGGCGTCGCCTCCTTCTGGTCCGAGGTCGATTATCCAGTCTGCGCTCTTGATGACGTCGAGGTTATGTTCGATGACAACAACAGAATTGCCCCTGTCGACGAGATCCCTTAAGGTGTGAACTGTTCTGTCGGCTCCGGCGCCGGTCATATTCAAGCGTGGTCTCCCCTGGACCACGAGGGCCAAGCCCACCTCCAAGAGTAGAAAGCCAGAT
>JBDRSD010000085.1:0-6271 GCA_043825215.1 Nanobdellota archaeon | reverse complement strand
ATGAACAACTGCCGTCCCTCATGGGGAAAGGTCGTCGACGTGCAGGAATCGCAAGTCGTTGTCGCATCCCAGCAGATTGTCGTCAAGGAAAAGTAGTATGTACTCGAGCCTGATACAAAGACTGCGGTCTTTCTTCCAGAGATGCTCACCCCAAAGAAGGGAGATGTGGTTGCCTTGCATTGGGGGTTTGCATGTATGGTGTTAACAAATACGCAAAAAGAATCATTAGAATTGTTTACAAGAACAATCCTTGAAAGAATTATTCCGTGACTGCTTCTCTATACAATTTCAGTGCTTCTTCTGCTTCTTTCTTCTCGATTTTCATGGCGACGATTCCTCCTTGGATGATGACATAGTCGCCAACCTCGTACGTTTTTTCGATTAGGGATCCGATGCGTTGTTCAGTTCCGTAATCTACTGTGGCAGAATTCTTGTCGATTTTTACGATTTTTCCAGGGACGGCAAGGCACATTTTATTTCACCCGTACGGACACAATTGTTATCTCTGTTCCGTCGGTGAGAAGAGGCATTGTCTTGCATTCTGGGCATTCGATGATGAATGATTCGTGTCCGCGTTCAAGGATCATCGGTGGTCCGGAATACCCGCACGTGCAGGTGCACATGGCTTTTTTCTCTTCTCCATTGACCTTCCAGGGAACAATACTTTCCAGGCAAGGGAGGAGGTCGTGCATCGGAACGTGAGCAAGTTCTCCGACTTCTAGGTTGATTTCGGTCACTTCTCCGTGTTTCTCTGCTTCTTTGATGATGTTTCTGGCAATGACTGTCTCGTGCATGAAAAACATGAAGACGCGCAGGGTATTTATAGGTTACGGTCGTTAGATTTAAGTAGTCATACTATTACGGCAAAGCATGGATGTCATATCTGTAAAACGGATAGTATCTGCAAGGTTGAAAGACTTTAAGGTTGGACATATCTCTTCATTGTCCGTTTCTCGTCTTGGCATGGGTGAGAATAATTTGAACTTTCTGGTTGCCATAAATAAGAGTCGTTTTGTCATTAGGATAAATCTACGTCCCGAATTAGAGGATAATCTTGAAAGGGAGTTTTTGGCATTGAAGTGTGTTCCTGCAGGTATTGGTCCAATGCCTGTCTTCATCGATCGCTCAAAAAAGATCATTCCGAATGCATATTCTGTATTAACGTATGTGGAAGGAAAGCCAGTCAAGAATTGGACAAGAAAGCATTTACGTTTGCATGCACAAAAGCTTGCATTTTTGCATAAGAAAACCTATCCATATTGGTCAGATTTTGTCACAAAGCATAAGCGACTTGACATTGTCAAGAGATATCAAGGTCACGTGGCTGATTTTGATATGCAATTTGATAAAGATTCCTGCAGTATCATTGCGAATGTTGAGAAATATCTTGAGGATCATAAGCATCTTTTTCTTTCTTTGAGTCGATTTTCGCTCATTCATATGGATACCTGTATCAATAATATCCTGTTTACCAAGGATGACGTCAAGTATATTGACTGGGAGTGGGTGAGGATTCGTGATCCTGCAGAGGACCTTTCAAGGCATTATTATCCTGATTTTTCATTGATGCCATGGGCGATCCTCTTGAATGGTTCTCGTTGGGAGTATTTTTTGGATGAATACTTGAAACTACGGAAGGATAAAACCTTAAAAGAACGTGTCAAGGTTTGGAATACCTATTATTTATTGACTGATATGCTCTATTTTCAGTGGAAGATTGCGAATTTCACAAAAGAGAAGTCTGATCTTTCAAAGAAGCATTATGAGTCCGCTATACGGTTGATGAAAAGATCCTTGAACAAGAGATTTCAATGATGTTTCATCCACATCTTCTTAAACAGCGGCAGTGTTAATGTCGATAATAAGAATGCGAGTGCTGGAACGATGGAGTTCACGAATGGCTTTGGCAGTCCTGCGAAGTAGAAGAAGATGACAACAACAATGTAGGTGAGAATTGCGATCGTAATCTTTCGGGAGAGACTTACTTCCCATGCTTTGTCGAGTTCTACTCGCTTGTTGCGTTCCTGGATTTCGTCAATTTCAAGTTCTAGAAGTCTAATAGCGTTTTTCATCCGGCACCACCGCCTCCTCCGCCCCCGCCTCCTCCTCCGCCCCCGCCGCCAAAGCCGCCGCCGGAAGTGCTGGCGCTTGTGGAGACTGCAGAAGAAAATGCGTTGACTGAAGAGACGAATGAAGAGAATGCTGCCGCACTCAAGATGCTTGCTCCAAGGAATGTCGTTCCCTTTGGCATGTCTTTTACCTTGATCTTAAGGGCTTTTTCGACAGTTTTTCCTTCGCCAAGGACGATCGCGTAGATGAGGTATTGTTCCCAGAGGATGACTGCTTCTGCTGGTTGCTTGGAGAGTTCTGAGAAGTCGGCGAGGAATCGCTTCAATGCTTTCCATTTCTTGTAGTGAAGTGCCCCTTCTTTTGTTCGCCTGGGAAGCGCTTCCCTGAAGATGAGAACGAGCAAGAGTCCGATGATAAATCCGATGATCGCAGAGAACTTCAGGTAGAGCATGAGGTCTGTGTCCAATGCAAAACTCGCAAAGAAGAATATGAGGAGAAAGATGAGAAATCCCCAGTATGCCTTCAGTCCGCTGTTCTTTCCGAGGAGCTTGAGTTTTTTAATCTCGTCTTGGACCGTCATTGTCCAAAGTTCCATATCATTTTTGAATTCGGTTGCTTTGATGGGAGTTCTTTTTGAAGCGACAAAGTCTTTGAGGCTGATGGTGCTCTTTTCTTTGAAGAACATATCAAGAAGGTCTGTCTCGAAAGATGCTAGTGTGTTGTCTTTCTTGTAATCCATTCCTTTCTTTGTGAGTGTCAGGGTATAATCATCGACGCTGATTCCCAGGAAGACCTTCTTCTTTGTCTTTTCGAGTGTGATGTATTTTCGTCTGACGAGGTCGAGTATGACTGCGCCGAATGCCTCTTTTCCTGGTTTTTTCGTGTCTTGGTTGAAGAGGGTGGAAACGATTGCTGGCGAGTAGGTATAGGGCAGTTCCCGTTCGTAATCTCCTATATAGTCCACTTTTGGTTCTCTGCCGAATTCGAAGTAGAGGTAGAGGAAGAAGAGAATGGTAAGAAGAGGGCCTATGAGGAGGATGATCGCTCTTTTTGTGTTTCCCATGCCTTGTTCTTCTTCTTTGATGTTTTCAAGTCCCTTTCCTTGTTTGACAAGTGTTCCTTCTCTTGTGGAGAGGAGCCTTGTGGGAAATGCCACTCTGATTTCGACCCATTGCTTGTTTGGCACGTTGAATGCCTGGTAGACGACGTTCTGGTTTTCTGTCATGCCGATCTTCGCATTTTTGAAGTTTGGATGTCCCCACGTATAGACTTCGAGCGGGTCATTGACTTTCCCAGGTAGCTGGATACGTCCTTCGAGGTCATTGACATATACTGTCCATTCTTCTCCCCAGATCTTCCAATAGAAGTCAGAATAGTCGTCGTAGGAATTGATGACCTTATCGAGTGTGTAGCTCACGACAAATGTTCGCTTGTTGTTGTCTGGCTCGTCATAGTACCATTTCACTTCTTGGTCATCTCCTTTGGTGGTGAGGTCAAAGCATACCGGATTTCCATTCTCTGTCACGTTGATGTCTGTTATCTTGGCCTTGCCTATCGTGATGTCCCTATATGCGAAGGAGAATTTGCCAGAGTAGAAGTTGAACGTGATTGATTCTGCGACCTGGACCCGTCCGTCGGAAAGGATGGTCATGTCGATGAATGCCTTTTCGATGTTGTATGCTTTTGGCCCGGGATAGACCAGGGATTTGTCGCATTCAATGCCGAGTGCGAATGGGATGAGAAGGATGATGAGAAGTGCCAATAATCGTTTCATATGCACATTTTCTTCACGGCTCTTTTTATATTTTTTCGTAAATTACTTATAATATCAAGAATTTCTCGGTTGTGAGGTGATCGTATGGAAAGCGATGCGTTGTATAAGTTGAAGATTGGTGATTCTGCAATAGATTTTTCTCTACCAGGGGTTGATGGGAAGACGTATGCGCTCTCGTCCTTCAAGTCTCCCGTGCTTGTCATTTTCTTCACGTGCAATCATTGCCCGTATGCTGTGGCGTATGAAGACAGAATCAAGACTCTTGTTGATCTTTTTAAGGGTAAAGCGGATTTTGTCGGTATCAACGCAAACGATGCAAAAGGGTATCCTGAAGACAGTTTTGAGCATATGAAAAAGAGATCCCGGGAAAAAGGTTTCAATTTCCCTTATTTGCATGATGAGTCGCAAGGGGTTGCAAGAGTGTATGGCGGGGTCTGCACTCCGCATTTTTTGGTCTTCTCGCCAACGAGGAAACTGGTGTATCAGGGACGCTTGGATGACAACTGGAAAGAACCAGGGAAAGCTCTGCATCGGGAGGTTCATGATGCGGTTAAAGCCTTGATTGAAGGAAAGCCTGTTCAAGTTCCTGTCACAAGGGCAGTGGGTTGCAGTATTAAGTGGAAATGAGTATTGATGTGATGAATATTGCGATGTTGATCACATAGGTTCCAGTGCACACCACACAGAACTTCTTTAATCTGAAATAAGACAGGTATGCGAGGACGATGGATGCGATCACTCCAAGAAGTGTCAATGGGACAAGTACAGAATATACTCCTCCTGCGCTAAGCACGAATACGATTGCATAATATACAACACCAATAAGGGAATTGGAAACGCCGAGTATTTTCGAATATCTACTCGTGAATACCTTTGTGCAGGATATCTTTGAAGAGAAGTCGCACAGTGCCTTGTAGCTGCGCAGTCTTCGGGCATGTTGTTCGACGTAGTAAGCATACACAGAAAGGAGGATTCCTATTGTTGCAAGTACCTGTATGGTGTTCATTTGTATGTTCCTGACCTGCTTCTTGACTCGTATGTTTTATCCTTGAAATACTCCTTTTGTTCGCCAGGGTCGTAGGGTTGAACGCTTCCTTTCTCGTCTGTTTTAAACGCAACTTTCCCGCACGCACAGCCCATATGCAGGGGTTTTTCAAAGTAGGCATTGTCTTCTATTTCAATACGTGCTTCTTTCAGAACACCTTTCTCTTCTTCGAGAACAACAAGCCGTGCTTGTGTGTGCTCTCGCTGGTGTTCTGCTAAGTGTTTTTTCCAGAAATCACTTCCTTCGATGAGCTTTCGCTCTTCTTCAAGCGTTCGGACACGACTGTCAATGGAGTCAAATTGCATATTTGTATTGAAGGCTTATCATTATAAAAAACTTGCGAGATAGTTTATCTATTTTTTAGCATTCTGCCAGAGTATGGAAAAGACTTGCTTATAAGATGCTGCAACGTGCTCATTATGGATGATTGTCGTGACTGGCTGTTCTGTCCAGACGACAAATCCGACCTTGTCGCCATAGATTGTGGTTTCTGTCAAAGGTTCGAATTCTGATGTCATAAACCGCAGTTCAATGATATTTCTCGGTATGAGTTTCTTCCAGTTGCGAAGGGACGTGTGGAAGATCATTTTTGCATGGATATTATGTTCTTTCTGCTTGGCATGGATGTTCTGCCAGTAGTAGTTGCCGATATTTTCTGATGCGGAGGGGCTTCCAAAGACGAGATAATTTAGTTTTTTTTCGATTATTTCAGCGTATATTTGTTTTATTCCGTGATATCCTCTGAATACTGCTGCAGTTTCGAATGAGGCAATTTGTTTTTTTGAGAGTATTGCTTCTTCTGCTAGCTTTTTTGCGATCTGCTTCTGGAGTTCAATATCTCGGGATTTTTTTTCAACGAATTCTATCAATGATCGTGGTGGCTGGAGTTGGTATATGCGTTTTTTCCCGTCGTTTATCTTTGAGATGATTCCTTTTTCGCAGAGGCGTTCCAGCGCTTGGTAGGCGTTTGCCTTGTATATTCCTGTCTCTTGCACAAGTGTGGTGACGTCAGATGTGACGTGTCGGAGAAGTGCTAGGTATAGTGTGCTTTCTGTGGGCGATAATCCGAGCTTTATGAGATCTTGATTTTTCAAAGTAGTAGTATATAACTACTACCAATATTAATAGCTATGTAATCACACTAAAGTAGTAACAATTACGGGGGCGATGAACATGGGAAATTACGACCAATTTGCGCAAGAATATGCACAACTGACAGAAAAGATAGAAAATGAAACAAGGAATAGATGGGATAAGATTTCTTAAATACGTGTTGCTGTCAGCTCGTTAGAGGTGATGGCTTATGTATGAAACGAAGTTTTTTATTGGTTTGGATGTGCATAGCAAGAGCACTGATTATGTGGTGCGGTCGTGGCATGGTG
>JBDRSD010000084.1:0-16516 GCA_043825215.1 Nanobdellota archaeon | reverse complement strand
AGACGCATACCTCACCCAATACAATCCAAGAACACCATAAATTGACAATTACAAAGATTTAAAAGACAACATAAGCTACCTAATCAACTGAACAGGAAAATACTCACACTAAACACCACAGAATAGGAGAAAAATCGCAGAACGCTACCTTCGGGCAAAGAACGCCAAGCTACAACGTGACTTTGAGCTCAAGCAAAAAGACCTCGAAAATCTCAAGACTTTCCTCCAAAACCTCCAAATCGTTCTCTCAAACTTGATCATCGAGCAACCCAAGTTTAACCGGTTAATGTATTTTGAGCAAAGCCTTGACAGGTTGAAAAAATCAGGATTCCAAAGACACCTGTATCCCTGGGAAGCATTCGAGATCATCTTTTCAGGGCTTGAAAATCCGGTCAGCGAATATGTAGAGATCCAGAAAAACATGCTCAGTGGATACGGTGAATGGACAAGCATGGCATTCAAGAAAGAAGGAAACCGTCTCTTCGTCGCATTTGACCCAGAAAACATTGCCTATGATAAGAAAAAAAATGATTATGTCGTTGTCAATGGAAACATCCGGCATTCAGGACAAATCATGGAATACGAAATTGGAGAAAGAAATGATTACTGGTATTCAATAAATAATTTGCCTCATGAACTCGTACTGAAGATGTGGACAAAAGACGCAGAGCAAGTCTCACAATTCAGTTCACATGCAGGAATCTGGGCAAAAAACGATGGCATATGGCGCCCTGTGGCCCGCGGCTACGACGTCAACTACTTCAGCCTCTATGCCGGCGACTACGACCTCCACTGGGCCTCTCGTGGGGTACGTCGTAAGTGAGGGCGCATAAGCGCCCGAGACGAAATTTTTTTAGGAATATTTATAAAGAAGATTTCTGAATGACCACTTTGTCCCGACAACGTCGGGGCTACACGTCCTTTCATCACGGCAAGCACAACATTCCAGTAAGGATGCGGGCTTCGTCATGAAATGCAGCTGCGACACTGAGTACCTTGTGGAAATCGTGAAGCAGCAGTGAAACACTAAAGGTGAAAGGGCTACTTTGGGGCGCCCTGTGGCCCGCGGCAACAACGACAACAACTTCAACCTCAATGCCAACGACAACAACAACCAAAGGGCCTCTCGTGGAATAGCCTCGGACAAAAGGGACATTTATGAAAACCTACAAGAATCTCTATTCGACACTTTGTTCTTACGACAACCTCTTTCTCGCATGGCAGAAAGCAAGAAAAAAGAAAACACTCAAAAGGTATGTCATTGATTTTGAAGAGAATCTCGAACATAATCTTCTTACATTACGCTCAGAATTACTACTCCACTCTTACCGACCAAGACCATTAAAGACATTCATCATCCGCGACCCGAAGACAAGAAAGATCAGCAAGTCAGACTTCCGAGACCGGATCGTGCATCACGCACTCTGTAATATCATCGAACCCGTCTTTGAGAAGACATTCATCTACGACAGCTACGCAAACAGAAAAGGAAAAGGCACCCTTAAAGCAGTAGAAAGATACGACTATTTCAAGAAGAAACTCACCAAGAACGGCAAGCTCGTCAAAAACGCAAAGAACAAGAACGACGTCATTGGCTGGTGCCTCAAAGCAGACGTGTATCATTATTTTGACGAAGTCAACCACAAAACCCTCGTCAACATCATCAAAGAAAAAATAGCAGACCAAAAAGTCATCTGGCTCATCAAGACCATTCTCGCAAACCACCAGACAAAAGAGAGAGGAGTCGGCATGCCGCTCGGAAACCTCACCAGCCAATTCTTCGCCAATATTTACTTGGACAAACTCGATCAATATGTAAAGAAAGAGCTGAATGCAGAATATTACATCCGATATGTTGATGATTTTCTCATACTGCATAAAGACACTCGCACATTGGAAAGTCACAAAGAAAACATCAACACATTTCTCAGTAATGAATTGCAACTCACACTCCATCCGAACAAAAGCAAGATCATACCAATCAAAAGGGGGATTGACTTCTTAGGATTTCGCAACTTCTACAAACACCGACTCCTCAAAAAAAGAAACATCCGAAAAATGAGAAGCAAACTGGACAATCTCATTGCAGAATATGGAATGGCAAATGTTACAGAAGAAGAAATACTCGAAGTTATGCAAGGGTGGATTTCCTACGCAAAGAATGCGGACTCGTTTGGCTTGCTTGAGCAGATTGGCATGGAGTTGAAACTGCATCTCCACTTTGAAATAGTTGCAAACGTTTAAAAAGCAACGTTTCACAATGGTATCGTGCGGGAAAAGAGGTAAGACTTTTTCCTTTGGAGAGATGACTATGGCTGACAAGAATGATACGTTCATACTTTGGTTTGATCAGATTGGAATTGATGATGTCCCGAGAGTGGGAGGAAAGAATGCCTCGCTTGGCGAGATGTTCACGCATCTCACTTCCCAAGGAGTGGGAGTTCCTAATGGGTTTGCGATAACGGCGAAGGCATACTGGCATTTTCTCGATACTGCAGGAATAAAGGATAAGATCAAGCAGGCATTGGCTGGCCTGGATACGAAGGACATGGATAACTTGAAGGCAAGGGGCAAGAAGGTGAGAGAGATCATCAAGACCGCCGAGTTTCCTCAAGATTTGAATGACCAGATCGTGAATTCCTATTGGGATTTGTGCGGCGCGTATGATGCCAACAGAAAGCCGACCGATGTCGCAGTGAGAAGCAGTGCGACGGCGGAAGATCTTGCCGATGCGAGTTTCGCTGGCCAACAGGAGACGTACCTGAATATCCGCGGTCCTAAGGCATTGCTTGCTGCTTGCAAGGATTGTTTTGCTTCGCTTTTCACTGACCGGGCGATTTCATATAGAGTAGATAAGAAGTTCTCACATTTTACTGTGGCTCTATCGATTGGCGTGCAGAAGATGGTCAGAAGCGACCTGGCTTCAAGCGGGGTCATGTTTTCAATCGATACAGAGACGGGCTTTCCTGATGTGGTGTTCATCAATGCAGCATATGGTCTTGGAGAGAATATTGTGCAGGGTGCTGTGAATCCTGATGAGTATTATGTGTTTAAGCCGACCCTTCGGACTGGTTTTCGTCCGATTATAACGAAGAAGATCGGCCAGAAAATGATCAAGATGGTCTATACGACAGACCCGAAGAAGCCGACAAAGAATGTGCCTGTCCCGCTACAAGATCGTACGAGTTTCTGTTTGTCTGATGATGAGATCTTGACTCTTGCAAGATATGCCGTGATCATCGAGGATTATTATTCTGAGCGTGCAGGTCATACAAAACCCATGGATATGGAGTGGGCAAAGGATGGTGATACCAATCAGCTCTTTATTGTGCAGGCGCGCCCTGAGACTGTGCATTCGATGAAGGACAAGTCCAAGTATGTGGAGTATAAGATTAAGCAGAAGGGTGAGGTCTTGCTCATTGGAAATTCTGTTGGAGCAAAGATTGGTTCTGGTCGTGCGAATGTGATTCGGGATGCGAAGAACATCAATAATTTCAAGAAGGGAGAGGTGCTTGTGACTGACATGACTGATCCTGATTGGGAGCCGATCATGAAGATCGCATCGGCAATCGTTACAAACAGGGGGGGTCGAACCTGTCACGCCGCAATAATATCAAGAGAGCTTGGCATCCCCTGTATTGTGGGAAGCCTGAATGGGACAGAGAAAATTCCGTCTGGTGCTGAGGTGACTGTTGATTGTAGCCAGGGAGATAAGGGTATTGTGTATAAGAAGATTCTTCCCTTTGACGTGATTGAACATGATCTGACTGCGGTTCCTGAGACAAAGACAAAGATCATGATGAATGTGGGAGACCCTGAGCAGTCTTTTGAGCTCTCGTTCATCCCGAATGATGGTGTTGGTCTTGCGAGAGAGGAGTTCATCATTACTTCTTTTATCAAGATCCATCCGCTGGCACTCATCCATTATAATACGCTTAAGGATCCGAAAGAGAAGAAGAAGATTGATGCGCTTACACTGGGCTATTCGGATAAGATTGAGTATTATGTAGATAATCTTGCGCAGGGCATTGGCAGGATTGCTGCGGCATTTTATCCAAAGAAAGTCATTGTGCGTATGGCTGATTTCAAGTCTGATGAGTATGCGAATCTTATTGGCGGGAGAGAGTTTGAGCCAAAAGAAGACAATCCCATGATTGGCTGGCGTGGCGCATCAAGGTATTATTCTGAGAAATACAAGGCAGCCTTTAAGATGGAATGCGATGCTTTCAGGAAAGTGATTTATGAGTTTGGCCTGAATAATGTTGTCATCATGATTCCGTTCTGCAGGACGGTTGAAGAGGGAAAGAAGGTCCTGGATGAGCTTGCAGAGTATGGGCTTCCCAAAGGCAAGGACGGCCTGTCGGTCATTGCGATGTGCGAGATCCCTTCGAATGTGATTATGGCTGAAGAATTCTTGGATGAGTTTGATGGTTTCTCGATCGGAAGTAATGATTTGACGCAGCTCACGCTTGGCTTGGATAGGAATTCAGAGATTGTCGCAAGCATCTATGATGAGAGAAATCTTGCAGTGAAGCGTTTGATTAAGCAAGTCATTGATGTTGCGAATCGTAAGGGCAAGTACATTGGCATCTGTGGTCAGGCGCCGTCTGACTATCCTGAATTTGCGCAATTTCTTGTGGAATGCGGTATTCAATCCATGTCCCTCAACCCGGATACGGTCATAAAGACGCGAATGGCAATCGCCGAGACTGAGAAGAAGCTTGGTATTCGCTGAATTATTTTTTTGCTTGTTTCCACATCTCTTCAAAGTATGCTATGTTCATGCAAGTAATTCCCTGAATTCCTCGACACTCAAGCCAGCTTGTCTGATGATTGCTCGTAGTGTTCCTTTTGCCAATGTCGGGTGGTTGGGAATGGTTAAGCGGCGATGTGGAAGACTCTTATGTCTCAAAATCATGTGGCTTCCTGTTTGATGATCAAGCTCAAACCCGAGTTTATAGAGGGCTTTTAGTGCTTCTTTGCCAGAAATGATGGGAAGCTTAGGCATTGACTTCAACCACTTCCTCGTCGATTGGGGGCGGGATAGGTTCGTCGTGCTTTTTTAGGCTTTCAAGATATCCTTGCATTGCGTCTTTGATATTCTTTAAGGCTTCCGTCCTCGTCTTCCCTTCAGAGATACAGCCGGGAAGCGTGGGGCATTCTGCGATAATCATTCCCTCTTCGTCCTTTTCCAGTATAATCCTGAATTTCATGGGCAGCGTGAAGGTATTTGCATTTAAATAGGTTGTCTTTTCCATTTCTGATTGCCGTAATGCCATCCGGTATTTGACCGGGGAATATGCAATCAGCAAGAATTATTTTACTCTATTTGACGACTTTTGGCGTGTGATATTTCTGAGCGTTAGCATTGTGATACAGCTCTTGGTTCATAGTGATACACGCTATTTCCTTATTTTTTTGCTTGTTTCCACATCTCTTCAAAGTATGCTCTATAGGATGAAGTGATGCTCTTGTCTTTTATTCTGATTGCTGCCGGGCTTGGTGACATGACGATGAGAAGAGTCGTGTCCTTGTAGATGTTGATTGTCGATGGTGTGCCGAAGGGAAGGTATCGGGGAATGGTGTGTGGGAAAAGAGCCATTTTTTTGAGGGATTTTCGTCTGGCTTCGCTGAAGATGATGCGAAGGATGATTCCTTTTTCGGATCGTTCTCGGTGGATCTTCTCATAGAAGAGTTTTGTGTGTGGGTTCGCGGTAGGTGTATCACCTCCTCCTGAGACGAGGAAATCGTCTCCTTTGTTGAGGGTTCTTATCATTTCGCGAAAGACGTTTGCGACACCCTTGTATCCCTTGAAGACTTCGACTTCTGTGTCTGCGACGTGCTCTTTAAAGCGCAGTTCGAGGGAAGGGATGAGTTCAAAGATCTCTTTTTTCTGCTCTTTGAAGGTATGTTCCCTTTCCTGCAGGTAGTCCTTGAGCCTGTTCGGATCGACTGCCTTGTAGTAGTTGGTCCTGCCTTCCTTGTAGGTGGTCGCCAGTCCCTTTTCCATGAGTTTGGAGAGGAGTTCATATGTCTTTGAGCTTGCGACCTTTGCCTTGTCTGTGATGGGGCCGACAGTCGAACTGCCAAGTTCGAGAAGGGCAAGATAGACTTTCACTTCAGAGTGAGTGAGGCCAACTTTTTCGAGGAGTTCTGTATTCATTTTTTCTTTGTATGTGTGTTGGCATATAAATGTTTCTACGTACCCCCCGTAGTGGGGGGATAATATTTAACTACTTAATAGTTACCAAGTATTAGTGTCGGCAATGATGTGTTGCCACGGAGAAAAAACATGAAGTCCTATGAAGGAATGGCAGATGACTGGTATGAAGGACGGTTCAAGACATTCTTGCAGGAGAAGCAAGAAGAACGATTGACAGGGGGAATTGATGTCCTCTTGGGAGGGGAAAAATGAGCATCGATAATGAGTGTGATAAGAACGAAGAAGAGCAAACTGGTGAATTGGTTCCTGAAGAAGAAGGGAAAAAGAGCTTAGAGGAGATACAGGAGGCGGATCACTATTATGGGCCGACGACTCCTGAAGAGGTTGATGACCGAAAGGAGCATCCTGAACGTTATCAGGCGCCGCATCACTATTATGGCCCGACGACTCCTGAGGAGGTCGATGACAGAAGAGAGAATGCTTGGGCGTATCAGAGACATTATGAATTTAATTATAGAGGAAAATGGCCTGATGATTAGTTTGTGGTTCATGTGCATCAGAAAGATGATTGGAGGGAAAAATGATGGTTGCTGATTTGTACGGACAAAAAGTGTCAAGTGAATTGCCTGCATATGAAATGAATGCCCTCGCAGGAAGATTGAGGTCTGGTCAGTATAGTCCTGAGGAGAAAGGGGGACTTGAATCGCGCTTGCGCAGCATGTTGACGACAGGTGATCGCTGGGGTTCTCTATTTGGAAAAGCAGAGTCTGCGCTCAAGCAGAAGGATTATGGTGCAGCGCTCAAGATTCTTGAGCCATATAGAGCCTTTGCGGCAAGACCAATCCATTGTGGTCTCTTCAATGCAGCTCATCATATCTATAGTGACATAGGGGATCTTGGTCATTATGATGTGGTTGGTATGTGCTACGAGAAGTTGGGTGACATGAAGAAGGCGGAGAGATCAAGGCGCTTGACTGCGCAGCTGTATGAGGAGTGGGGGAACCAGTATGCTGCGGCTGTCTTGTACGAGCACGTGGGTGAGTATGAATCTGCACACAGTTTGTATCAGGCAGTTGCCAACCGTGGTCTCGGTAACCGTCACGCATTCCAAGATGATGCTCGCAGGAAGGTGAATGAGTTGGAGACGATGTTCCAAGAAAAAAAATAGATGGATTGCAAAGGAGCATCAGAGGTGAAACGAGATAAGGATGCACTCGTGACTTCGGTAAAGTGTCCAGCCGGATTTAGTCATATCAGGGTATCCTGGCAAGTCCATTATGTATGAGAAAACATTAAAATTCTCGAGTATTTCTCTTTGGTATAATGTCGCTCCTAGAAAAGATTGTCAGGCCTGCATTCATGATTGCCGCCTTTGGCTTTGCTGTCGGTGCTTCGCTCTCCTGTAACGAGGTCCATTCCAAAAATGAGGACTTGCTGCTCTATGTCTCATCTCCCCTTTTCGGCACCAAAGTCTGTACCATGCAGCACGACGGGACGGGGAGGCAAGAACTCTACGCATCAGATTACAGTTTAAACAAGTTGCGTCCGCAGTGGAGCCCTCGAGGCGACAAGATTGCCATCCAATGCGCGCAGGGGGAGATGCCATATCTTTCTTTTATCGAAGTAATGGAGCCCGATGGCTCGGGAATGAGGAGGCTTTTTAACGAGTTTGCCGACCAGCAGGAGCCGTCTTGGAGCCCTGATGGGAGGAGGATCGCTTTCACGAGAGAATTTGTGAGCATGATCGATTCTCTGTATACACGTCAGGTGTGCATCGCAGACCTTGCAGGCCTTGAGGCGCGAAGGCTCACTAAGGGAAACGAGAATAGTTTCCTACCGTCATGGAGCCCGGATGGAAAAAGGATTGCATATCTTTCGAGAGCAGATGGGCTCGAACTTTTTGTGATCGATGCGAACGGAAAGCACAATTGGAGGCTCACCTTTGGAGGGGTTGAAGGGAAAAAGCCAGTTTGGAATCCTGATGGGAAGAGCATCATTTACCAACGGCAGGCTGTTGCAAGACAAGATACCAGGTATCACTTCATGCAGCATACTCGAGTGCGGCCAAGTTTGCCAGGTGTCACATTCATCTTCGAAAATGAAGATGGGACGATTGATGCGATATCTACGTATGCCTGTATAAATCCTCGCCAGGCAGAAGTGGACAGCATGCTTTCGGCAGGATGGATTCTTGATGACAAGACAATCATTCCAGTCGAGGTGAATGTCCTCCGTACCGTCGGCATCGATGGCAGACATGATAAGGCGCTCACAGGCCTTGATTTTGATAGTATCGATCCAGCATATAGCCCTGATGGCAGAAGGATTGCATTTGTCCGTAATAAGACGGACGTGAGCGAAATTTGTGTCATGGATGCGGACGGAAAGAATTTTAAATCATTGATCTCATTCAAGAACCAGCATAAATGGGTAACACATCACTTTGCAGAACCCGCTTGGAGTCCTGACGGGAGCAAGATTGCATATGTCCTGCCAGAGTATTCTGACCCAACTCGGCGTGAAAAGAAGATTAGTATTATGACTGCTGATGGCAAGAATATCATGTCAGTCGTCGATTCTACAGAATTCTGTAAAGAGGGATATCCCTCGTGGAGGCCCAGACAAAATAATCTATCAATAGGAGATCTCGCTTATGAGGCTAAAATACGTTTATTGATTGCTATTCGGCATACAAAAGAGTATGTGCATCCTACAAAGCCGCCCATTGAGGAACCTTTAGATGCGCGTCTCCTTGGTTATGTCAAGCAGAACGTTCCTGAGGATAAGCTTCAGGCATCTCTTGACAGTCTTGATGTCGTCGATTACATTGACTATGTCAAGTCAGATATAGAAAAAAGCCTTTCGAGGAAATGGCCAGAACAGATTGCGGAGGCAGAGGCTATTGCAGACACGCTGACCCATCAAATACAAGTCATGGTCTCATCAGGTGTTATGGGTCCCCACTATTGGCCAGACGACACAGCTGAACTTATCAAGATGAGGAATTTCTTCAGGAAGACAAGGCCTGACGACACGGTGTATGGCTGGCGAAAGGATGGTGAGACCTATTTTTTCCATGTGGGGTCTGATTTTGATATCCTTTTCATGGATGGCATGTTCAGTGCAGAATTCTTGTATTTCAGGAATCGGCAGGGAAAAAATAAGAATTTTCAATAGCATCCACGTGTTATAGAAGAAGAATCATATGAGGAAGAAATACACTGCAGCGATAATGATGAGCGACACCACATTCACCACAAATCCTTTCCTGATTTTTTTCCGGTCTTCTGTTCCGAACAGGTAGAGGAGAAGTGCAATCGATAGGAATCCTCCGAGGTGTGCGAAGTGTCCTATACCGTCTTCGACAGGGTTGAGGATGCCCATGATGTCTGCGGCAATCGTCAGCCACCCGACGACCATGATGGGGAGAGGTATGAGAAGTTCCCATGTGAGGTAGAAGGGATCAAGGAGTATTGCGGCTGCGATGATGCCCATGATGGCGCCTGATGCGCCAATGCCTGCGCTGTTGTCATGCAGGATGAAGGTGTGGATGATTGAGGAAAAGACGCCTGAGATGATGAGTGCGCCAAAATAGATGAGTGCGGTTTTTGCTTTTCCGAATTTCCGCTCGACGACCCGTCCGAAGATGAAGAGTGCGATCATGTTTCCGATGAGGTGCATCGCGTTTGCGTGCAGGAATCCTGCGGTGATGAGCGTGTATGCGTGAGTGGAGAAGAGGTCTGCGGGGTGCATGGCAAATCTCTCGAGGGTTTCCGGGGCAAGGAAGAGTTCAAGCACGAAGATGACGATGTTCAAGAGGATGATCGTGATGGTGCATTTTGCCTCAAAAAGGAATTTCCAGGTCTCGCTGAATGGGAGGAAGAGTGCTTCTGCCTCCTTTTTTTTCATCAGGACTTGGATGAGTGTTACGGGTGTAAGGAGGATTAAGAGCAGGAGTTTCCAGATGAATCGGGATTCTGTTGTGATTGCCATATTTTTGTTGCGTTTCATCAGTTTAAAAATTTTGTTGGGAAGAAAAGTTTTAATACTACCACTGCATCATATGTTTTGGTTTTGTCGGGGTTCAGTCGATGGCCCGGAGTTGAAGGTTGTATGGAGAAATCGGGAAAGAATGATAAGAATGGTGATAATGGTTCTGATAAATTAAAAGATGTGAAGGTTGTTGAGCCAAAAAAATTCTTGTTTGTGTCCTATGATGCGCTGATTAGTGATATTGCATGGCAGGTCGTAAAAGAAGGGCACGAGGCAAAATATTTCATACGGGAGGTTGATGATAAGGATATTGCGGATGGTTTTGTGCCAAAGACGAATGATTGGGAAAAAGAGGTGGCTTGGGCGGATATTGTTGTCTTTGATGATGTCCTTGGCCATGGCAAGTTTGCAGAAGATGTGCGAAAGAAAGGAAAGTTGGTTGTGGGAGGGACATCCTATACTGATCAGTTGGAGGATGATCGTTCTTTTGGTCAGGAAGAACTGAAGAAGTACGGGATTAGTATCATCCCGTATGGGCTTTTCACGAGCTTTGATGATGCGATCAAGTTTGTCAAGGAGAACCCGAATAGGTACGTGATCAAGCCGTCAGGTGAGGCGCAGAACGTCAAGGGAATGCTTTTTGTAGGGGAAGAGGATGATGGTCGGGATGTCATCCAGGTCCTGAATGATTATAAGCAGGCGTGGATTGATAAGATGCCTTCATTTCAGCTGCAGCGAACGGTTGTTGGTGTAGAGGTTGCTGTTGGGGCGTTCTTTAATGGTACTGAGTTCGTGTACCCGATTAATGTGAATTTTGAGCATAAGAAGCTGTTTCCTGGAAACCTCGGACCAAGTACTGGCGAGATGGGAACAAGCATGTTCTGGTCTGGTCCGAACAAGATTTTCAACCAGACGCTGAAGAAGTTTGAGCCAAAGCTTGCAGAAGAGAAGTATGTCGGCTATATTGATCTCAATTGTATCGTGAACGGGAACGGGATCTATCCGCTGGAGTTCACTGCGCGGTTCGGCTATCCCACGATATTTATCCAGTCTGAGGGCATCAATATGCCTATGGGCGAGTTCTTGTATGGCCTTGCCGCAGGGACATTGAAGACGTTCAAGGCTAAGAGCGGCTTTCAGGTTGGCGTGAGAATTGTCGTCCCGCCGTTTCCTTTCACTGATCCGGAGACATTCAATGTGAAGAGCAAGGATTCTATCATTCATTTCAAGAAAGAGAACCGTGATGGCGTGCACATCGAGGATGTGAAGCTCGTCCATGACGAGTGGGTGGTCACAGGGACGTCTGGCGTCATCCTTGTCGTGTGCGGTACAGGCCAGACGATGAAGCAGGCTCAGAACCAAGCTTACGCGCGGATAAGAAACATTGTCATTCCCCACATGTATTACCGGTATGATATCGGGGACCGCTGGTTTGATGATTCTGACAAGCTGCATAATTGGGGATACTTGCGGGAAGTGTGAATTGGTAGCTGGTTCATGTTACGCAATGTTCAAAACATTTAAATACTAGTACAAGTACGTGTACTTGTATGGCAACCACGTCAATAACGATCACGGATGAAGCATATCATTATCTCAAGTCAATCAAGGGTGGCCGCAGCTTTTCAGAGACGATTCTGGGACTGAGCAGAAGTACAAATGACATCATGAAATTCGCAGGAGTCCTGCGAAAAGCAGACCTTAAGAGCGTGGAACATGTCAGGAAAGACATCAACAAGGATTGGGACGATCGGAATTGACACCGCTTTTCTCATCGATTTCTTCAATGGGGAAAAGTCAGCAATACTCTTTATGGGAAAGCATGCAAAGCTCCTTCGCGTCAGCGAGCTTGTCATCTATGAGTTTCTTTGCGGAAACCTCACCGGGAGAGAACAGGAAGTATTTATGCAAGCAATACAGTCGTTCCCTGCTGTTCCTTTCCAAAGGGAGGCCGCAATAAGGGGGAGCAGGATCTTTAGGACATCAAAAAAGGAAGGAAAGTCAATTGGACATCAGGACTGCATGATTGCGGGAAGCTATCTCGCAAATGGAATTGAGCGTATCGTGACAAGGAACGCAGGACACTTCTCAAAGATGAGGGAGATTGAACTGATGAGGTATTGATACCTTCTTGAGCTGCATGTTAAAAATAATCCGGGTCATCTGACCGTATCGTGATCTCTTTTGGTTCGTAGTCTTCTCGTCTTTTTGTTTTCTGCGTCTGGGATTGTCTTTCCTTGGATTCCTCTTCCTTTCCCTCCTCTTGTATCTTCCCAAAATTGATCTCCCGTGCTTTTCTGATGGAGACAATCCCGCATTTCATGCAGGTGAAGAATGCCCCGTATTTTCCGTTTTTTATGTCAAGCCAGTCTCCGCACGCGCATTTCCAGTCGAGAACTTCCCTGTTCTTGTGTGCGACACATGTTGGGATCTTTTGAGAATTCATGGAGAGTGCCCGTGCATTGCAGAAGATACATCCCTCCATTCTAGATTGGCCGTATACTTTTGGTATGCGCATGGTTCTTGGTTGGTATTGGCGGGTTTATATGTCTTTAGCATCCTCCTGGGCGCAGATCGGGTGGGGGTTGACCATTTGGGTTTGGGCACCAAACACAAATTACCAGGTTTCCCGAGTACCTTCGGGGTGCCTGATAGGATTTGCGTAGCAAATCCGTCTGCCGCCAAGAAGGAGGATGCCTGGTCAAATTGCGTCAGTGTTTTATCTTTCAGTAACATTTAAATAAGGGTATCATCATAAAAACTTCCGTGGGTAGGACAAAAGCTACGGGAGTGCGAAAGCCAGCCGACGTAAAAAAGCTGGAGACAAAGATCAGTGATCTTTCCAGGCAGGAGATTAAAGAGCTTCTTTTGGTGAATGCGTATAAGCTTGCCTTGGTGCGAAGTCAGCTTGAGGCACTGACAGATGTCCTTGTGAAGAACAGGCTCATCACAAGAGACGAGGTCTGGAGAAAGACAAAGGAGAATTTTGACGATTCCAGCCTATGATGCTTTTTTCTTGTTATGCTTCTTCCTGTAGTCATCCTTGCGGTTCACTCGATGTTGTCCGGAGTCACCGGGAATGGCGATGTCTGTCTGATGTCGTCGCAGGCGAGGATGTATTGCATCACTCGTCCCAAACCAATCCCGCATCCCGAATGCAGTTCTGGTTTGTTGTGTTCAACACAATCGATGTACCAGGAGAATGCATCAATGCCGACTTCTTTCTTGTTGAGTTGCTTCATCATGGCAGATGTTGCCAGTTTTTCCTTGAGCATGGCAGGATCGATGATTCTTTCCGCAGAACCCACTGCCTCTCCCCCATGGGGAACGATCAAGTCTGCAGAGTTCACTATGGTTGAGTCTTCTGGATGGTTTCTCATGTTGAAGAACTTGATCTCCGTCGGATACCTCGTGATGAATGCGGGAAATCCGTCAGAAACGACGTTTTTTTCTATTGAGGACGGGATGTCTGCTCCCCAGGGAAGTCCATGGGTCTTGATGATGTCTGCGTAGGTGTGTTTCTTGAATCCTGTGAAGCCTGGTTGCCGGGATTTCTTGATGAGGCTTTGGAGCATTGGTATGTTCGCTCCAGCGATGTGTAGGTCATCATGTGCGTGGGTGAGACAATGATTGATCATCGAGAGGATTGTTCCTTCAATGTGCTCAAGGAGGAGGTCGAAGTCGCCGTGGTGCTCAAATTCGATGAGGGTGAATTCGCTGGAGTGCCTGCCGTCGTCTTTTTCTTCTTTTCTGAAGGAGGGTCCCATGGTCCAGACGCCCTCCATTCCTTTCTGCAGCATGCTTTCGAGGTAGAGCTGTCCTGTCTGGGAGAGGAAAGCCTTTCCCTTGTGTTCTACTTCGTACATGGTGTCGATGTTTTCGCATGCGCCTGTTGCGCGAGTCAAATGCGGAGTGGGGATTTCCACCCATGCTTGTTTGTCAAAATATGCTCTGGCTCCGGCGAGGGCTGCTGCCTGTATTCTTGTGACAGCAATGGTTGTCGGGTCCCGTGCTCGTTGGTGTGTTGGTGGAACTGTTCTTGATATACTGGTATCTAGTATGGTTGTTTGCATGGTGTGTTCTCCAGCTCTCGCTATTTCCAAAATGGGTTCCCCTGGCGAGAAGCTCTGTGAATTGGGAATTAGGAGCGAAGGTAGGAATCGAGTCCGTTGAGGGATATGGTAATTCTTGATGTTCTCTTTCCGTTGGCCGTGATCTCAATGCCTGACATTACCGGGCCGATTCCTGGAAGGATGAGTTCAGCGCTGTTCGCGATTGCAGGATTTTGCTCGTTGGGTACTGCTTCTGGTCGCATACCTTGCGAGTGGTGGTGGATGATGACTGGCATATTATATATCCTTGTCACGTGCTGCCATGGTACTTCGTCACCTTGCCGGTATCCGAATTTGTCGATTTTGTTGACGACTTCCTGATAGTATGTACTCTGTATTCTGGCAGGTTCTCCTGCTGCCGCTTCGAGCGCTCCCCTGATGTGGGTTTGCGTCAAGGAGATGTCGCCTGGGAATTCTGCAGTGATTGTGTGGTCTTGTATCGAGATGTCTACTCCCCTGTGGGTGAAGTAGCTGATGATCTTTTCTCTGGTTATCATTGGTCTTCCTCCTTACAGGAATGCGATCGATTGGTTCTCTTGCTTGTGCTTTTTCTCCCCAGCGCACTCTTTAGGTTCCATCTTCATCTTCCCTCGATAGGGCAATATATATAAACTGTTGTTGATGAAACTTCTACAGCACCTTTATTGTCCTGTTTGTCCTTTCAGGCGTGCTTCATCCATCAATGGTTACAAAGATTTAAAAGCGGTAAGTGCCTCTGTTCTCGTGGGTGATTTCATGGTAAAGGTTGGCATCAATGGTTTTGGCAGGATTGGTAGGATGGTTTTTCGTGCAGGCCATGAGCGGCTTGATATCGTCGCGATCAATGATCCTATTCCTCCCCAGGCACTTATGCAGCTTCTCAAGTATGACTCTGTGCATGGAAAGTTTCAGGGAGATATCCGTGTGACTGACCACTCGCTCATCATTGATGGGAAGGAGATTCTTCTGTATGGGGAAAAGGATCCGGCAAGGATTCCCTGGCATGACGCAGGTGTTGAGGTTGTCCTTGAATGTTCTGGCTTTTTCACGAAGAGGGAGGACGCGGCAAAGCACCTGCAGGGCGGCGTGAGTAAGGTCATCATCAGCGCTCCTTCTAAGGATGCTGATTTCGTCATCGTCAAGGGCGTGAATGAGCATGACTACAGTAAGGAGCGGCATCATGTCCTGAGCAATGGCTCGTGCACGACCAACTGCCTTGCGCCGATGGTGAAGGTCTTGCATGACAATTTTAAGATCATCAATGGTTTCATGACCACTGTCCACGCCTATACTGCGGATCAGCGCTTAATCGATGCTGCGCATAAGGATCCGAGAAGGGGGCGTTCCGCTGCGATGAGCATCGTTCCCACGACGACTGGCGCAGCGACTGCGATTGCCCAGGTCATCCCTGCGCTCAAAGGCAGGCTGGATGGCATTGCCCTTCGGGTTCCTGTTCCCTGCGGAAGCATAACAGACTTCACCTGCAGGGTGGAGAAGCCAACATCACGCGAGGAGATCAATGAGCTCTTCAAAAATGTGGCGAATTTTCACCTCAAGAGTGTGCTTGAATATGCAGAGGATCCGTTGGTGAGCATAGATATTGTGGGAAATGCCCATTCTGTCATCTTTGACAGCGCGCTCACCATGGTCAATAAGGGAACCCTTGTCAAGGTGGTCGGCTGGTATGATAACGAGTGGGGGTATTCCAACAGGATGGTCGATGTCGCTAGCATGCTGTTTCGGTAGGCGATAGATTTATATATTTCCGTAGCACTTCTTCTCCTTTCGAGTGATGTATATGACAAAGGTGCATTCCAGGAAAAAAAGGTTGTATGGCCTGAAGACAGGGCATAAGCATAGGTTTTTCTTCAGCGGGATCGAGAAGAAGAACAGGCCAAAGACATTCAGGACCAAGGAGCAGGCTGAGGAGTATGCAAAGGCCAAAAAAATCGCGAAATACGAAGTCACGTCCGCAAAAAGGGGAAAGAGGTTCCAGCTCGCCTGTTAAGAAGAGGGAGCTCACTCCTGAGGAGCTTGCTGAGGAATATTCTTTCCTAGACAAGGACAGGGACGAGCTCTATGAAGGTGCAGAAGAAGACTTTGATGATGATTAAGGCTTTTTCATTTCTCTGTGTTATCCGGTTATTATTTCCCTTCGATGGTTTTATTGGTTTCATGTTTATATGGCTTCCGTTTTCATTTTGCGGGTGAATGCTTGAGATGGTGTTTCTAACTCCTCAATGTGGAGGCTGAGGTGTGGTCTTATGTC
>JBDRSD010000083.1:0-6225 GCA_043825215.1 Nanobdellota archaeon | reverse complement strand
GGAAACATCAATTCTCGGAATCCATTCCGAATTTTCTTAAGAAGGCACTTACAGAAATAATCCTTATCTTCTTCCCGGAAACCATTTTCTGCCTGTTCTGCCTGTGTGTGACAATGAACCCTTCTTGCAGCTCAAACTTTTGCAGTGCAGTGACCAGGCCAGCGATTTCCCTTTCCTCGTTATCAGGCGTGAATTCATAGCATACCTGGATGGCCCTGCTGATTTTTACGCCTTCCTTGATCAGGAAGTCGCATTCACCGCCATTGCTATGGAAATACACATCTTTTTCCAGGCGACGTAAGGTCATGTATATGAAATTCTCAAACAATCGTCCATAGTCTGGAGAGTTCTTGAAGGAAAGCTGTGTGAATATCGGATCAACAATATAGATTTTCTTCTTATTGCCTATCAGCTTTTTAAGTGAGAAGTCGTAATTATGTAAGACAAACAAAAGATTGGCATCCTGCAGATAGGAAACGTATTCCTTGACTGTCTTATCATCCAATTGGGAGATTGATTTCAATGTATTGTAGGATAGTTCTTTTCCAATGTTGGATATCAGGTAAAAGGACAGGTTTTCCATGGCACGGGAATTCTGTATGCCAAAACGCGGGATCACATCTTGATACAATATGTTCTTATAATATGTCTCAGCTAGTAGATTCTGGGAAGAGGGATAAATGACAATCTCCGGAAAGCCCCCTTTTTCCATATAGTTGTCAAAGGAAAGCCCGGATTCCTGCAATGAAAACGGGTACATATGCAAGGGCAGCATCCTTCCTGAGAGCAAAGTGGCGAGTTCAGAGGATAACAAGCGGGAATTTGATCCTGTCAATATGATTTTTGCTTCGTCCCGCTCATAAAGCCATTTTACAAAGACCTGCCAATCATCGAAGAACTGAATCTCATCCAGGAACACAAAAACCTTTCTTCGCTTGTCAATGCCGTCTCTGAAAATGTCATATATCTCTTGAAGGTAGCGCACATGTTCCTTATACTGATTAAAAAAAGGGTGCTCGAGATTCAAATATAAAATATTCTTCTCGGAAGTGCGTTGAAGGACTTCACGCACCAGTGCTTTCATCAACGTCGATTTTCCGCATCTTCTGACGCCAACAATGGAAATAATATGTCGTAAAGGCATCAAATCTAATGCTTTATCAAATATCTCTCTCTTCCAAAAATCCCCTTTCTTGGCGCCTTCCAATGATTCTTTTGTTATCTTCTCTATTGCTTGCCTGTCCATGCAACGCGTAGAAGATATGTTCTATAAATAGTTTTCGGAATCTATTCCGAATTTTCCCGATGACATCCGATACGTTTCCCCTGCATCCTCTCGTTGAAAGCCCCGGCGTACACGCCAGCAGCAACATCAACCAGTATATTTCCACAGTGCCATGACGTCTATGAGCTCTTGCAAGCCAACTCTTCCGGCCAGCCATTCCTGGACAAACCCCATAAGCTCCTGATTGCTGATGACAGCATTACAATTGATGTCTGCAGGATGGCAGGGAATGCTGCACTCTCCTTCGCAGCACATGCCAGCAGCACAAGACCCAAAGACCTGTGCGCATAATGCAAAATGGCCGCATTGGTCCAAGCACTGTCCGCCAATGGACACGCAATCAGGCGCATCACCAAGCGTCAAAGAAAAAGTGAGCACTCCCTGATCAGTCGCCTGGTACTCGCTTCCCGACGAGACAGTTATGGTATGATCCTGAAGCTGCACAGCATAACCTGCACCAGGAACCATCCCCACCATGATGAAATCAATAAGCCCACCCCCATTGATAGTGAACTCTGCAGGCATGACGACACCGCTTTCTTTCGTGAAGATGACTGCCTGCCGATTGTCGATAAGAACGCCCTCAAGCTCCTCTGATGTTATGCGCTGTGTGGGAAGCATCTCTGATGCAGTGTTTGCCGTTGCCCAGAGGACATGCAGGAATAGCTCATGTTGTTGGGATTGCGGATATTCGACTTCTATTCGCCAGTCACCTGCAGGTGTTACCGGATCATCGTTTCTTGTCAGTCTCTCTTGATCAGTATAGTATGCATTCCACCCTTGCTGAAAGTCAAAGACAGGAGTCGGAGGGTTATTGTGGTTGTCATACCACCATTCGTACGAGTCGCCCCGCACATCATACCCGATAGGATCAATGGAAAAACGGGACTGGACAAACTCGTTGTTGTAGGCATTCGCGCCTCCGATCCTGGATATCTTCGGAGATTCTGGAAGTATTGTTTTCGCAAATAGCTTTGAATTCCCGCGCTCTGCCTGCCAACTTGTCGAATCAGTGGACTCAAACACTCCCCCGTACTGGGATCCTAAAGCGATTGTTTCTGACCCATCAAGCACTGGACGTCCTGAGGGATGGAAAAGCAATTTTTTCTGCAGTGTTGCTTGGGCATCCACTCTGTCAAAGACAACAAACACGTCAGGGCGAAGGTACACGAATTCCCGTGTCCACTCATTGACCTTTCCAGGACTGAATGCGTACTTCGCATCCGATCCGCGGATATACATGTATGCTGACTGGTCGTCATACCGGGATAATTCTCCTGTATAACGGACAGGAAGCCCGTATCCTGTGGCGATGGGATACTTTTGCGCGCCAAGGGCAAGGTCTCCGCAGGTAAAGCATTCTCCCCCATCATTTCCATATGGAAGATTCTGACCTCCACTCACATAGTTACCATATGATTCCTCTGGATCGTACACGAGAAGTGTGTTCCGGCTAATCCCTCTTCTGAACCAGTTGGTTATATAATAGAAATCATCTCTTGCAAGAAAATTGAATTGTGTGATAAGCAGGGAATCATCTCCCCTGCTGATGATGAAATGATTGCGGATGCCGTTCAGCCACCCATCCATCTTGGCGCCGTTGTAGAAGAATCCGTGTATTGACGCGGCGTAGCCAGGATCAGCATTTTTCAGTTTCCAGTCACTCCTATAATAGACTGTGTCAAGTCCTCTGAAGTGTTTTGATAGTTCCAGACTCGCAAAGCTGCCTGCAGCAAGAGAAGGATCATAATACAGGAAGAATATGTACTGGCAAAGGGTTGTCCCGCAGAGCGTCAAGTACTCGTCTGCAATCTTTTTTATGACCTGATCACGATAAAAATAGGAGTGTATGATGGAAATGTCTTTCAAATCCGCGTACAAGGGATTGTATTTTCCGATAAAATCAGCACTCAGGCGATCCGGCCTGTACCGATAAAGCCTGAAATAAGCAATATTTCTCACATGAGACGATCTGTCCCACATGTCTTGCGAGAGTCCGGTCTGCAGGGAGATTCCTGTTGAATAATACGCATCTGAAGACGTGCCATACCCCCACATCTCGCCATCAGTGTAGATCTCATCGTAGACAGGAATCTTCAGGACATAGATATAATTCAGGAATTCAACGATGTTGTTATATGCGAGCGTATCACCAAACCCGTCCCCATAGATGGCAAGAAATGGCGCAAACCCTTCAGGAAAGAGCAGGTGCGGATAGCCAACATTTCTGAAATACCCATCATAATTCTGTGCCCGCAAAAGAACAACCTGCCCATACTGCTGACGCTCCTCCGGAGTCAGCTGGTCATACATCCAATCGTACGCGACAGCCCACCCATTGTAATCCCCAAAAAAAATCTCGTTGCCATTCCTGCCCCCTCCTGACAGCCCAACATCATAATTGGCAGAGAGAATGCGCTTCACATAGTCACAATGCCCTTGCTGGAGCGAAAGCACACATGCAGGAAGGCTGTTTCTCAGCTTGTCCATGGTCAAGCGATTGTAATAGATGTCATCATCAACAGAGTTCACCAACCTTTGAAACTGGACAGTAAGGATTCCAAAATGGGAGCAATATGACTCATAGCCAACAGTTCCTACTTTACAGCGCGCCTCATCCAGGATGTTCTGGTCTAACAATATCCGCGGGTGGGAATTGACATAGAACTGGCACTCCTGTGCACAAGGTCCTCCAGGATGGTTGCAGTCAACACCCTCTTCACCCAAGGCCTTGTCCATAATACTGTTGGAGCAGTGATCAGGATCAGCATTGACGAATACAGACAGCGTAATCAGCAGCGCAAGCCATATGACACCAGTTTTTTGCATACTACTCTTTTTTCAATAGAGATTAAAAAGTTTTCGTTTGTGCATCAAGGAAAGGTGGATTACGTGTGGTTTGCAAGCACTAAATGGAATTCCAAAAAAAAATGAAAAAACATTTATGCAACCATTATTATAATGATGTGTAAAAGATGCAAAAAGGACTGGAAAGCAAAGTCAGATGGTTGATTCCCTGGTTGACCATAGTTGCGATTCTCTCATCCCCGATTTATGCAGCTGCAAATGAAGTCGAGAAGCATAGCGTGTCTACAATCGACCTCACTGCCAGCGGAACATACATCAACCCGTTCACTGAAGTTAGCCTAATCGCATATTTCATGAGCCCGGACAGCCAGAGACAGCTCGTCATCCACGGCTTCTACAATGGCGACGGCCAAGGCGAACAAGATGGAAATGTCTGGTCAATCAAGTTCACTGGAGATGAGATAGGCACCTGGACGTACACGACCACCTCAAACGATCCAGGCCTCGATGGCCAGACAGGGGCGATCGAAGTGATTCCTTCCACTCAACATGGAGCCATCATCGCTGATCCGGAACACCAGCACTGGCTGAAGTACGAGGATGGTCCGAATGTGCACCTGCACGGCAATTTCCTCGACCCCGCAGCAGGCCCAGCTCCGATTGGATGGTCACACCTCTTCCTTTCTGAATCCGTCTCAAATATTGAAAAGCAGGCGATGATCGACAGGGCCCACGCAATCGGCGCCAACAAGATCAACATCTACCTGGCAAATAAGGCAGACTATTCCTCATCATATCCTACCACCCCCTGGCTGGGAACATCGCAGAACAATGACAAGACACGCTTCGACCTTGCCCGCTGGCACACTTACGAGCAAGAGATCGCGCGACTGGCCGAAGAAGGATTCACGCCTGAACTTTGGTTCTTCGCAGATGATTCTGCTTTCGGCAGCATATCAGACGAGAACATCGAAAGATTCCTCCAGTATGGTATGGCTCGCCTTTCAGCGTATCCAGTGATCTTCGTTTTGATGCTAGAGTGGGAAGAGGGATTCACCATAGATGAAGTGCGCCGCTATGGCCAATACATCCAAGACCACAACCCATACGGCAGGCTCGTGTCAGTTCACGGCACAACAGGAAACTTCGACTTTCCCAATGATGCCTGGACAACATTCATGCCCACACAACCAGGAAACACAGTCAACTATGCCAATAACTACGCGTTCTCCAGGACTCACTGGTCACTGCCCCAGCAATCGAAACCCCACTTCAACGAGGAATTCGGCATCAACTACGACGACGGTGACGAGAACATGCGACGCAAACTGTGGATGGCATTCGTGGGCGGCTCAGCAGCCACCGGCACTGGCAACAGCATCCGTGCCTTTGACACCTTCTTCTCGCTCATCCAGCCGGACTACTGGAACATGGAGCCAGATGATACAATCATCGAAGCTGCCGGAACTGATGCGCACTGCCTATCTCATGCAGGGACGAGCTACATCTGCTACGAACCCGTCGGGGGAACAATCACACTACGTGCCTCAGAGATCATGGATGACTTCACCTACACCTGGTATGATCCCAGGGCAGGCACCATCACAGAGACTGGCATCGTCAGACCAATCAACCTCACCCTCATTCCTCCAGGACCTGGAGACTGGGCATTACATCTCAATAGGACAACCACGTCATCTTCCTGCCTGCTGACAGCAGACCCGAGCGAAGGCACAGGCCCGTTCATGAGTATTCTCACAGCCACATTCCAAAACCTGCCAGGCAGTGTTGAACAAACTGACATGAGCTGTATGCCTGGTGACACACTAAGCACACAGATCATTGACGGGGAAGCCTCACGTAGCTGCCTATATCCTGTGGTTGAAGAAGAGACAGTCTACCAGGCAACTGCCCAAGCTGACACTGCAGAATGCTCCACGGAAGTGATAGACCTTGTTGAATGCCATCCTGGAGACACAGATTGTGATGGAAGCATTAGCAGCCAAGAGCTGCAAGAGCAAATAGTCAGATGGCTCGAAGGCCAGACAACATTAGCCCTCTTCATAGAATGCATTCAGCTCTGGAAGACTGTCAGCTAGAATTATGCGAACCTTCTGCATTCGGATTATCCT
>JBDRSD010000082.1:0-10702 GCA_043825215.1 Nanobdellota archaeon | reverse complement strand
TTTCTTCTCGAGTGCCAGCTGCCTGATGAGCCTTGTTATCTCCTGTTCTGTGTTCTCGATCTTGATGTAGACGCGAAAGACGAGGTAGAAGAGGAGGATTATGGAAAGGGAGACGATGAGGTTCACTCCCTGCTTCAGGCCAAGGGTGAGCGCGAGAGACGTGAAGAGGTCAGGAAAGAATGCGACGAAGATGACGAAAGTCCAGACGCTGACCCAGAATGTGAATTCTCTGCGTGATAGGTTGCCGTCTTTCAGACGAAGGAATGCGCGTGATAGTGCGAAGAGTGCAAAAAGGACAGCTACGATCTGTATGAGGTTGATCATAAGGATATTGAATGAGTTGGAATTTAAATACTTAATGACGCTTGGTAAATATGACTTTTAAACTCTGCCATAAAGTATTTAAATGATTCGTGCGCCCTTCGTTTTTGGGGATATGTAATGTCGAAATCACGATTAAGAAGAGTTGAAGAAGACGATTTTGCATTCACGAAGAAGCGTGATGAGGTGAAGTCTGTATCACGGCCTGAGTCTAAATCAGAGTCGCGGCAGGTTTCTCGTGGTGATGATTTCTCATTTAACTTCAAGGGTATTTTTCAGAACAAGAAGCTCTTTGCAATTATATCTATTATTCTTCTGATTGCTGTGGCGTTTGGTACGAGTTGGTATATACGAACGAGAACGCTTGAACTTCCGCAGACAAGAAATTGGGCAGAGAATAATGTGTTCTCTTTTTATAAGGAGTCGATAAGGCAAAAGGTGGATCAGACATACCCTAATCTTCCTCAGGCAAGTAAAGATGAGCTTGTCAATAAGGAATTTAATACGTTCTATCAGGCAAATAAGGCCAATATTGACACGAATATTGATGAAGTACAACGGATGATCAAGCAGAATTTCCAGGATGATTCTGGTATGACCTATATCTTGAACATTGATTCGTTCTTTTTCTTGAGGAAGGCAAGAAATATGGTTGAGAAGGGAACGTATTATGATGTTTTGAAAGAGGGTGTACCTTTTGATGATCATATGAAGGCGCCAAATGGGCTTCCTGCAGAGAATGATTTGCATTCTGCCTCTGCAGCATATCTTTTTTTCCTTGTGAGAATATTTAATCCGGATGTGTCTCTTCCGCATGTCGCATTTTTCATTCCGGTCCTGCTTGCCTCCCTCCTTGTCATCCCGGTATTTTTCATCGTGCGGAAGAAGGCAGGAAATTTTGCAGGTTTTTTTGCAGCGCTTCTTTTTGCTATCCATCCTGTCTTTTTAGGAAGGACTATGGGTGGTGACTTTGATAATGATGTACAGAACGTGTTTTTTCCGCTTATCATCACCTGGCTGCTCCTCGAGATGATCGAGACGAAGTCTGTGAGAAAGAAGTACATCTTGACGACTGTCATGGGTGTTCTGACTGGTGTGTTCTCGTTTGCTTGGAAAGGTGGCTGGTGGTACATGTTTGATTTCGTGCTTGGTGTCTTTGCAGTCTATATTTGGTATAAGTTGATCAAGCAGATAGCAGCTATTGCTGCAAGAAAGAAGATTTTTGGTCTTTCAGCTGGTTGGGCGCGTGGACTGGTATTTTTCGGCCCGCTCGCCCTCGGGGGTATCATCTTTCTCTTGTACAGTCTTGCGGGAATCATATTTTTTGGACTGTACGCTCTATGTATATTCGTATATATGTTGATGACAATCATTCCTGATGTATTGAAAAAAATGCAAAAGAAGACGCTTCGTCATGATCAGGTTTTTGTGGCATTGATTGTTTTGATTGTCTATTTCATCATCTCAGGCATATTTGTTTCATTGTTCACAAATACGGCTGTTTTTACGACTGGAATACTTGCGCCAGTCAGGATTACGGCACTGCAGCAGGCTGCAAATGTGGATTACTGGCCGAATGTCTATACGACAGTGGCTGAATTGAATACCACAAATTTTTCAGGTGTTATTAGTAACATCGGAATTTTTGGTGGTCTGAGTAGCAAGGTTCCGTTTTTTTTCCTGATTGCGATAATGGGTGTTATACTGGGTCTTACTCGTGAGAAGATGGGTTGGAGAGAGTATTTCCTCCTCAGTTTTTCTCTGATTTTTTATTTTATCATGACTCGTCAGAGCGTGCTTTCGCTTCCGAAGTTCACGTACCTTCTCCTCTTTGTGATACCTATTGGAATTGGGCTTTATTTTCTCTTGGAGGATGAGACTGTTGATGTGCAATTTGCGATCTTTCTGATTTTGTGGTTTGTGGCAACGATCTATGCTGGGACAAAGGGTGTGCGTTTCATCCACTTGCTTGTGCCTGCGTTTGCTGTCGCGGTCGGTTTTACGATTGGTAAGGTCTATAATGGTCTGTCAAATATAATCACAAAGGAGCTTCATATCAATAAGCTTATCTCAAAGACGTGCATCGCAATTTTCATTTTGCTACTATTGATAAGTCCTTTGAAAGCCGCAGATAATATTGCGACAAACCACGTCCCGATTTTTGATCGTGCCTGGTATAATGCGATGGATGCGGTGCGCGAGGACTCCAAACCTGATGCGATCATCAATAGCTGGTGGGATTTTGGTCATTTCTTCAAGTATGTTGCAGATAGGGGTGTGACTTTTGATGGTGCTGTGCAGAATTCGCCTCCTGCGCATTTGATCGGAAAGACCTTGGCGACTGACAATCAGGATGTTGCTGTCGGGCTTTTACGGATGCTTGATTGTGATCAGAATCAGGCATTCTACACGCTCTCTGATGCGATGGGAGGAACTCTTCCTGCGATCAGTTTGATGAATCAGATTATTGTGGTTGATAAGGCGTCTGCTGAGAAGTTGTTGGTTGACGCGAAGCTTTCACAAGATGTGGTGGCAAGTGTTCTTGAAAAGACGCATTGTAGTCCTCCTGAGGATTATTTTGTAACTTCAGGTGACATGATTGGAAAGGCTGGTGTGTGGGGCCATTTTGGTTACTGGAATTTTACCCGTGCGTATATTTATAATAATGTGCGAGGGAAGAGCAGGGATAAGGCGCTTTCGTTCTTGAAGACAGAGTTTGGTATGGCTGATGATGAAGCCGAGCAGGTGTATCTTGATGTGATCGGTCTTGTTTCAGACCAGTCGGTGAATTCGTGGATTTCTCCCTGGCCAGGATATGTGACGCAGAATGCCCTGCCTTGTGAACGGAAGAACACAACTGTTGAGTGCAGGGTGAATTTAGGAATTGGTCAGAGTCAGCAGGTGACAACTGTTCTTGAGCTCGCGATTATTGATCTTGAGAATCTTGAGAATTCATCAATCCAGATTACTGCATTTGATAAGACCTTGACACAGCGCCTTGCGACCCAGATTGAAAAGCCCAAGAACTTTGTCATTACTGGCAAGGATGGTTTCATAACGATTCCTTTTGATAATGGCACGTTCCCGTATGATATTGTCGTAGATACATATAATCTGCGCCTCGTTATTGCAGATCCTCTTTTAAGCAAGTCGACGTTCACGAAATTGTTCTATCTGAATGGGATGTATATGGATCATTTTGATAAGCGCTTTGAGGAGAGGAGTCAGACGCAGGGTAATGTTATTGTGTGGAAGGTGGATTGGGATGGCAAGTCTGGGGCTGAGCTTGAGGCGATGAGGAAGAAGTGGGGAATAGTCGAGCAGGAAGTGGTTCCTGTGCCTGATGAAGAGGTTGTTGAAGATGAGTCTGTTGATAATGAGTCTGTTGATAATGAGTCTGTTGAAGATGCGCCTGTTGAAGATGCGCCTTTTGAAGAGCTGGTTGTCGATGAGACTTCGGTTGATGAAGATGTATCTCTTGAAGAAGCAGCCGTTGAGAATGATTCTGTTGTGTAATAACATTTAAAAGATGGGCGAGACTTCTAAGATACTATGACTACACTTGATTTGTCTATTGTCATTCCCTGCTATAATGAGGGAAAGAACGTGTACCTGCTCTTTGGCATGCTGAAGAAGACTTTGCTTTCCCTGAAGAAGTCTTATGAGATCATCTACATTGATGATGGCTCGACTGATGATACTGGTATTTTTCTTGATAGGATAAAAAAGCTTGACCCATCGCACGTGATCATTTTAAAGATGCGCAAGAATTTTGGCCAGACTGCAGCATTTGACGCTGGTTTCTCGCATGCAAAGGGACGACTTATCATAACCCTCGATGCTGATCTCCAGAATGATCCTGCTGATATTCCTCTGCTTATTGACAAGTTGCACAAGGGGTATGATGTGGTGTGTGGTTGGCGGTATGATAGGAAGGATCCTTTGATGAAGACGATGATCTCTCGTGTTGCAAATGCCTTGAGGAAGTTCTTGACAAAAGAGACCATCCATGATTCTGGTTGTTCGCTTCGCGTGTATAAGCGGGAGTGTGTTGAGGGTCTTACGTTGTATGGTGAGATGCATCGGTTCATCCCTGCTATCTTGATGTGGAAGGGTTTTAAGATTGGTGAAGTGAAGGTGCATCATCATCCGAGGACGTATGGAAAGACGAAGTATACGGCAAAAAGGGTGTTGAAAGGGCTTCTGGACGTGATTGTGGTCAAGTTCTGGATGCAGTATTCAAGTAGGCCAATGCATCTTTTTGGGACTATTGGTTTTGTGACATCATTTCTTGGTTTTGTGATAGGAGTTTACCTTGCCATCCTGAAGTTCGTCTATCATGCGACGATCGGCAGCCGTCCTCTTCTCTTGCTTGCTGTGCTTTTGATTATTATTGGCGTGCAGTTTGTCATGTTTGGCATCTTCGGCGATATTCTCGTGAAGACGTATTATGAGAGCAAGAAGGAGAAGAATTACTTGATTGAGAAGATAGAATAACTTCGAAAAGATTAAAAATTGAATGCCATTCTCTATTCAAATATGTCCGAGCAATTTCGGTGGTTATATGAGGTTCGGGAAGAACATCTTGCCAGATTCCTGTAATCCGTTTATGCTAATAATGGTGAATTCTATCGCTTTTGTATTGGTTTAAAGACGCTCCCAAAAACGTGCTTGAATTTATTCTTTCTTTCAGTTTTTTTCATTTCTTTTGCCTCTCTCGATATGTATTCTGCAACTTTTCTCTTAAAGTAGGGCAACAATTTCTCTATATTTATGATTCCTATATAATCACGATGAGGATATTTTCTCGATTCATGTAAGATTCTCTCTGCCAGTTTAATGCCATCCTCTGCGATGAGTATTGCCCCCTCTAGGGTAAGTGGATCTTTAGCATTGTGCGGACTCCAGAGATGCTTGCGCGAGGTTAATCCGCTTTCCGGTTCATGAAAACGATAATGGTATTTCCAAGGTTCTCCAGCGACAATCCTTCCCGCATCCAGATCCCTTTTATAATCATGCAATACCCCTAAATAAATGTGTGTAGCTTCATCATTCCATCTTGTACGCTGTAGGTATGTATGGGCAATAACTGTGTCTTCACTTAAACTGCAGAGTTTTAAATCAAAATCTGCTGTTGCTAATGCGTTTTCTAGATAGTGTATGTGTTCAAGAGGGTGATGAAACCTCAAGGAATGTCCGCATACGTCTTCGTAGGTAAGCAAAATGCCCAAGGCCAACTCCTCTTGTCCTTCCTGTTTTGCTTGCACGATTTGCTCTTTTACCCAATCATGATTTCGATAATTCCACTGTTTGGTTATTTCATCTTGGTTCATCGTATTCCTCAATTTTTTACTATTATTAAGTAATATCAACTATATAAAATATTTGATAGAATATTAAGTCAAAATAACAAAATTTATATTATATAATGTAATTTTAAATAAAAATGGGTCTTGATGTCTTGGATTTGAAAGATCGAAAGATACTTTATCAGCTGGACCTAGATTGCCGACAATCAGACTCAGAAATAGGAAAGAAGGTAGGGCTCTCAAAGCAAACAGCAGCATACAGGATAAAGCGCTTGATAAGAGAAGATTACATTGTGAGGTTCGCGACAGTCATTGATACATACAAGCTTGGGTTTTCTAAATATAAGTTGTTCATTGCACTGGAGAATGCGAACAAAGAAACGATCAATGAACTAATCGGTTTCTTAAAAGAACATAAGACGACGGAATGGATCGCAACCTGTTCTGGAAAGTGGGATGTCATTGCAGGATATATTGTAAGAAATGTGTATGAATTTGAAAATGCAATAAAGGAATTGGATGAAAGGTTCAGTGCCTATATCTCTGCAAGAGAAACTGTAATTAGCTTGGGTGTTCCTCATTGGAGGAAAGAATACTTATTGGAAAATAAGGAGCCTTATCCAGTTACGTTTCAGGGGGGTAAAAAAGGGGATCTTAAGATAGACGAAACAGATGAAGAAATAGTCAAGTTACTTGTAAATAACGCCAGAATGCCAATCACTGAGATTTCCAGACGGCTGCATTTGACCCCTAGAATTGTCGATTATCGAATAAAGAATCTGAAAAAAAATAAGGTGATTTTGATAAGCAGGATTTTCATAAATCTCAACAAGTTAAATTGGATCTATTGTAAGGCCAATCTAAAGTTTAAGAATCTCACGAAAGAAAAATACAGACAATTTTTTGAGTATTGCAAGTATCTCAATAACCTGACGTATATCATCAATGCAATAGGCTCCTGGGATATCGAGCTGGATTTTGAGGTGAAGGATTTTAATACCTTCCATAAAATAATGCTAGATATAAGGGACAAGTTTTCCGATATTATCAAGCATTATGATTTTGTTATTATCATGAATGAGGATAAATTGGATTATTATCCAGGTTGTTATCCACAGGAGAACTCATGATAGTTCCCTAATCAACATCGATATACGTCATCTGTGTTTTTCCTTTTGTCGTCTCATATTCTCGTGTCTGTGGCTGTTTGTTCTGGAGATAGCCATTGAGATCGCTGAAGTTTGTTGTGCCTCCTTTTTCGAGAAGAAGGTATATGGGGGTGAATTGTGCTCCTTGTTGCATGAGGCCGACTTGACGCAGTGCATAATTTTCTGAAATATATCCTGCGACTTCGCTATTGGACATGTATTGGCTTATGCCCCATTGGTACATGAAGATCCACCTGACGTTTCTGTTCTCTTCACCCCACATGAGGTCTTCGACTGTTGCTGGTGGTCTATACCCTTTTCGGTCTGCATTCCAGAGAACACCATAGTTCTGGTTTGAGGAATGAAAGATTGTCTCTGTCGGTTGTGAATGTGCTTTGATGTATTCCCCTGCGACGTCAAGGCCGATGAATTGCCTGTCAAAGACGCGGTCTTTTGCAGTGATGCTTGAAGGAAGCAGGAGGAGTGCGAAGATGACAAGCGGTATGTAGCGAAGGTGTGCCTTTCCGATTAAGGATTCGACATTGACTGATATGATGACAAAGAGGTATGCGATGAGCATGATGATGAGTGGTGCTATCGGGTATTGGTGGTAGCTGTGCCCTGCGAGTTTTTCAGCCATGACGATGAACCAGGGGATGAGCCCGAGGATGTAGCCGAGGAGAAATTTATTGCTTGTTTTCATGCCTTGCTTTCTGAGCATGAGAAGAAAGACGATAAGGCCGAGAGTTGCAAGCACGATTCCTAATTGGAAGTTTCCTATCCCGCCGTAATTGTCAAGAGCGTATATTTTGAGTGCTGTCCACGTATCTGCTGAGAATGCGGCGCTAAGATTTGCGTAGATGAGGTTGCCTTCGATGGGGACATTGAGGGTTTTTGGGAGGATGATGTTGGAGTAGACTATCCAGACAGGAATGAGGAAGAGGATGAGTGCTGAAAAGAGGTAGGTTTTCCACCGGGTCCTGATTTCCTTGAGGCGCTTCCAGGGAAAGATGAAGAGCATCGGGATGATGAAGATAGCAAAGCTGTACTTGGTGAGGATGCCAAGTGCCAGTGCGAGGGCGGTGTACATCGCATTTCTGGTGTCGTTCTTCTCGATCCATTCGAGATAGAAGATGAGGGAAAGAAGCATGAAGAAGAGTCCTGTATTGTCGAGCTGCACATTATGGCTGAAGTAGATGAAGAGTGGGTTTATTGCGACAAGGAAGGCGCAAAGAAGAGCGATGTCTTCGCGCTTGAAGAGTTTTTTCATGAAGAAATACATGGCGATGATTGCACCAATGCCTAGGAGCATGTTGATGATCCTTGCTATGGCGAGTGATGGTCCGAGGATCTTGAAGGCGATCCCGACGATGATTGAGATGGTGGGAAACGTGTCTGGGTGTGCTCCTGATTCATCTGAGCGAAGGAAGGGCAGGTCTGAGTAGGGCACGAAGAAGCCGTGGGTGAAAAAGCCATGCTCTGCAAAGTTTCTGGCTTCTGTTATGTAGTGGGTCTCTTTCCAGTTGTGGTATCCGATGACTGGATAATTCAGGTGGTAGACGCGAAAGAAGGTCCCGACAAGGACGATGATGAGGAGGATTGCAAGTGGCAGGTATGCCCGCAGGTTGCTGGCTCGTACTTGTTTCTCTTCAGGTTCTTTCGGTCGGGTTTTATTCTGAGAAGCACTTGTTCTTTTTCGCCGTGCCATGGTATGGAAGCAAAAGACTGTCTTCTCGTATATAAATCTTGCGAAGATAACAGTCAGGCATCCTCCTTGGCGCAGACGTGCGGGGGGGGGTTGTCCATTTGGATTCACGAAGTGAATACAAATTGCCAGCAAATCGAAGATTTGCTGAGCACCTCCGGGGTGCGATGTGAATTGAAAATTCACATGCACATGCGAATCGTAGATTCGCATTGTGGACGCGTAGGTTGAACGAAGTTGTCCGTCTGCCGCCAAGAAGGAGGATGCCATAATTTACTTATAATGATGCGACAATAAATCCAAATCTAAATATGAGAATAACACTTATAAATAAGGAGTTGTTGTCGGGTCGTTATGGATGTCGCTATTGTCATTCCCGCATATAACGAGGAACGAAGTATCGGTGCTGTCGTCAAGGGTTTGCGGCAGAAGGGATACTGTGATATCATCGTTGTTGATGATGGGAGTAAGGATAAGACTGGACGTATTGCTGAAAGAGCGGGAGCTCTTGTCCTTCGGCATGTCATAAACAGAGGGCAGGGTGCTGCCTTAAAGACTGGCATTGATTATGCGGTGCATGTGGGTGCGAATGTCATTGTCACATTTGATGCAGATGGTCAGCATCGCGTTGAGGACATTCCTGCGATGATTGCGCCAGTGAAGAAAGGTTTGTGTGACGTGACGCTCGGGTCCCGTTTTTTGAAGAAGAAGAGCAATGTCCCATTCCTGAAGCGTCTCGTGCTCAAAGGAGGCATCTTGTTCAATTGGCTTATCTATGGGGTGTGTCTTTCTGATGCGCATAATGGGTTTCGCGCACTCTCAAAAAAGGCTGCTGAGAGAATTGACATCACTGCGGACAAGATGGAGCATGCCTCAGAGATTTTAGAGGAACTTAAAAAGAAGCATCTGAAGTACAGGGAAGTACCGGTCACGATTAGGTATACTGATTACAGCCTGAAGAAGGGCCAGGGTCCCTTACGCTCTATTCCTTTGGGTTTTCGCATGATCCTGAGAAAGTTTATGCGCATGCTATGAAGAAGCTCGCTGTTTTCTTGATGCCTTCTGAGAAGCTGATTCTTGGTTCCCATCCGAGGTGTTTCTTGGCAAGGGTGGCGTCAAGGCATGAGCGCATGACTTCGCCAGCAAGTGCTGGTCCGTTGTATGATGTCCCAGTTTTCTTTTGTCCTGCCATGACATTCTTGATCTCAGAGAAGAGAGAATTCACGTCGGTCTCTTTTCCTGTGCCGATGTTGAATATCTTGCGGGAAGGATTCTTGTTGAGTGCGAGCATGTTCGCATCGACCACATCGCCGACATACACGTAGTCGCGGGTCTGTTTTCCGTCACCGTTGATCCTGCAGTCCTTTCCTTTAATGATGTTGTTGATGAAGATGGAGACAACACCTGCTTCGCCAATCGGGTCTTGGCGGGGTCCGTAGATGTTCGCGTAGCGAAGGATGATGTATTCGAGCCCATAGATGTGCTTGTAGAGGAAGAGGTATTGCTCGACTGAGAACTTGCTGATGCCGTAGTGGGAGATGGGGTGTGGTGTCTCTGTCTCTGCAGTTGGGATGTTGTCTGTCTCGCCATAGATGGCACCGCCAGTTGAGGAGAAGATGATTTTTTTCACGCCAAAGGTCCTGCAGTTCTCCAGAAGATTAAGGCTGCCCAGGATGTTGACGTTGCCGTCATGCATGGGGTCCTTGAGTGAGTTTCTCACATTGATATGTGCTGCAAGATGGAAGACAACTTCCGGCTTTTCCTTTGAGAAGACATCTGCGAGTTCCTTTGCAGTGATGGACATCCTGTGGAATGTGATCTTGTCTTTGACTAAGGTGAGGTTTTTCAGGTTCCCGTTTGAAAGGTCGTCAACAACAATGACCTTGTGCCCGTCAACGACAAGTCTATCAACAATATGACTTCCGATAAATCCTGCTCCGCCAGTGACGAGTATGTTCATAAAAAGAAGTGAATGGTGGTGGTTTTAAATGTGTTGTGCTGGAAAAATTTATATAGTGTTGAAATAATGGAGAATATATGCGGAAATTATTGCTTGTCGGAATTCTTGTTGTGCTATGGTTGATTCTTGCGTGGGCTCCTTGGATAACGAGAGAGTATGCTGAAGAAAAGGTAAATGCGCAATTTGAAGATAGTTGGAAAAATGTGGCTGACGGTTGTGGAATGGATTGTGTTGGTTGCGGTGTCACGGCGAGCAATAA
>JBDRSD010000081.1:0-3916 GCA_043825215.1 Nanobdellota archaeon | reverse complement strand
GAGCAGGTACACGTTCTTTCCCTCATTATAGCAGGGAATGACAATAGACAAATCAAGTGTAGTCATAGTATCTTAGAGGTCTCGCCCATCTTTTAAATGTTATTACACAACAGAATCATTCTCAACGGCTGCTTCTTCAAGAGGTACATCTTCATCAACCGAAGTCTCATCGACAACCAGCTCTTCAAAAGGCGCATCTTCAACAGGAATCTCTTCAACCATCTCCTCAATAATCTCATCAGCAGGCAACTCATCAGACACCACTTCATCCTCGACAGGTGGAACAATACCCCATTTCTTCTTCATCGCATCAAGCTCGTCTCCCGACTTCCCATCCCAATCCACTTTCCACACAATAACATTACCCTGCGTCTGGCTCCTCTCCTCAAAGAGCTTATCAAAATGATCCATATAGATCCCGTTCAGATAGAACAATTTCGTGAACGTCGACTTGCTTAAAAGCGGGTCTGCGATGACGAGGCGCAGATTGTACGTATCCACGACAATATCATACGGGAATGTGCCGTTATCAAAGGGAATCGTTATGAAATCATCCTCTCCTGTGATGACAAAGTGCTTTGGTCTTTCAATCTGAGTTGCAAGGCGCTGCGTCAAGGTCTTGTCAAACGCTGTAATCTGGATCGAAGAATTCTCGAGGTCCAGAAGATCTATGATCACCAACTCAAGGACAGTTGTGACCTGCTGAGTCTGACCAATCCCCAGGTTCACCCTGCATTCAACAGTCGCATTCTTCCTCTCACAAGGCAGGGCATTCTGCGTCACGTACCCTGGCCAGGGTGAGATCCACGAATTCGCTTCACGATCAGAGACAAGGCCGATCACGTCAAGATAGACCTGCTCTGCCTCATCATCAGCCATGCCAAACTCCGTCTTCAGGAACGAAAGCGCCTTATCCCTGCTCTTTCCCCGCAGATTATTGTACATATATGCGCGGGTGAAGTTCCAGTAGCCGAAATGCGCCCATACGCCTGCTTTACCAATCATATCGCCTGATGTCACAAAATAATTCTCAGGAGGAGCGCAATGCGTCTTTTCGAGAACGCTTACAACCACGGCCTGTGAGAGTTTTGCATCAACCAGCATCTTCTCAGCAGACATCTTATCAACAACTATGACCTCATTCATCAGCTTAATCGCGGGAAGCGTTCCTCCCATCGCATCAGAGAGCGTGTAGAATGCCTCGTTCTGGTCGCAGTCAAGCATGCGCAAGATGCCGACGGAAACATCCTGGTTATCTGTCGCAAGCGTCTTTCCTATCAGGTGCGCAGGAGGAGAATTCTGCACAGCGCCATCAAAGGTCACACCCCTGTCCGCGACATACTTGAAAAAATGGCCGAAATCCCACCAGCTATTGATGATCGCATCAGGCTTCGAATTCTCACGTACGGTATCCATGGCATTATACCAGGCACGGTCAAAGATCGGGATGTGGGTTGTCGCGATGTTATCTGCGGCTTTCAAGGGGCTTATCAAGAGCAGCAATATGAGAATGCCGATGCAGGTCTTTGCAATAAGATTATTGATATGGAGATCCTTTGTGACGATCCTGGACAGGGCATTATAGACCTTGCCTATCGTGAAGCCGACAGCTACAGCAAACGCTGGCACGAGCAGGTGGATGAAACGCACACCCTTTGTTCCCGCATAGATCGTCGCCACGAACCAGAGGATGAGAAAGATCGCGAACTGCACATCCACAGTCTCATCTTCCAGGAGGAAATAGAGCCCGATCAAGATGGGAATGACAAAGAGGAGAAGATAGGTAAATTTCGGAAGGTTGAGAACGCTCGGGCGGGTCATGACAAAGTAGAAGACCAGGGAAAACCCGAGAAGAAAATATTCTTTCCAGCCCATCTTCTCGCGTGTCAGGCCAAGGATCACACCCATTATTGCTATCAGGAAAAAGATCGGGACCTTGCTGCTCAGCCCGCCGAAAAGGTCTATGTTATTGATGACCCCTGCGAAGTTCGTCACGTTCAGCTCCGCAACCGTCGTATAGACATTCGGCCAGTAATCCACATTTGCCGCCTGCTGCAGGGCAGTGATCCTGAGAGGTGCAAGGATTGCTGTCGTAAATACCTGTGTATTTGTGAAAAGGGAAACAAACACCCCTGAAACAATAATAAACCCGATCAATATAACAAGCGCATTGAATAAGACATCATTTTTGGTTGTTCTCTTCTGCAGTTTCTTTATGACATCCGGCAAGATGAGTTTAAGCATATAGACAAACAATGCGAGGGCGTAGATACCAAAAAATACGATTCCTGCAATCGAATGCAAAAGAAACAGGATACCACCGAGCAGAAGGGGGCCGAAAAAGACCAGCCCGCGCGCCCAGAAAGCAGAGAGGCCGAAAACCTTCTTTCTTGCCGCATTATGTGCAATCTGCTTGATCATCACATACCAGATGTAGACTGCAAAAACGCCGATGACAAAATGGAACAAGTACCACCAGCCGCCCTTCCAGGCGAAAGAGAACATGCCGGTCAGGACACCCATTGCAGTCGTCAGAATAAACTTCTTCCTGACAGATTTCGTCTCAAGCATCTCCAAGAGAAGCCACGTGATGATCAGCGGGAAGAACACATTCTGCACGTCATTGTCAAAATCGCCTCCCATGGACCGTCCCAGAAAGACAGGATGGACGGCGAAAAGAAGCGCTGCAAAAAATCCTGCAAAATTCCCTGCCTTCTTTCTCACGATGAAAAATACAGGGATGACCAGGAGCGAAGAGAGGAGGACTGGAACGAAAAACGCCACATGCGGAAGGGACGCATCCGGATTAAAGATTCTCACAAGGAAAAAGAGATATGCTGCAGAGGCAGAATGCAAATCATTCTCTGCAGGAAGCCCGCTTGGCGCCTTCATATGGTCATCATAAGGCACACCATCTTTCATGACGTCATAATACGTTCCCTTCTCAACGATGTTTCTTGCCTTCCTCAGGAAAAAGAACGAATCGATGTTCAAGATGTATGTCATGCCAGAATCATCCTGGAAATTCTTTTTTATCATCCGCTGCACTTCAAGAGTATTCGCATCAATATTTCCCTTGTTCGCCTGATAGAACGTGTTGAATTCCTTATTCACAATCTCATCCTTGCTTGCCTTGGGTAGATTCGGATACTGCTGGTTCACCCGCTGGCTGATGGAATCCTTGTAGAACGAGAAGACATTGTTCTCTGCCCAATCCCTTGTCTGCGGAAGCTCGAGCGTTCTCGTCCGCACATACCAGCTCGTGCCAAAAGCCATGGCAAGGAGAAGCACAATAGATATGACCGCGAAGAGTTTCTTATTCCCGAAGATGCCTTTGAAATTCAGAGAAAGGTCGTCGCCACGGGAAGCTGGACGCGACTCTGGCTTTTGCTCAGATTTTACCGCAGACTTTGCCTTTTCCGCCTTTTTGGCGAACGCAAAATCATCATCTTCGATCCTTCTTAATCGTGATTTCGACATAAAAATATCCCCGAAAACGAAGGGCGCACGAATCATTTAAATACTTTATGGCATTGCAAAAAAAAGGAAAGCTGTCATTAAGTTTTTAAATCCTGCCTCATTCAAGGCAGGCATGATCAACCTCATCCAGATCGTGGCTGTGCTTTTCGCGCTTTTCGCCCTTTCACGGGCGTACCTCCGCCTGAAAGACGGAAACCTGTCCCGGCGGGAATTCACTTTCTGGGTTGGCATCTGGACTATCGTCATCATCGTCGCATTCTTTCCTGACCTCTTCACCTCCCTCGCGCTCACCCTCGGCCTGAAGCAGGGAGTGAACCTCATCGTCTCCCTTTCCATAATCCTCCTCTTCTACCTCGTCTTTCGCGTCTACATCAAGATCGAGAACACAGAACAGGAGATAACAAGGCTCATCAGGCAGCTGGCACTCGAGAAGAAA
>JBDRSD010000080.1:0-31532 GCA_043825215.1 Nanobdellota archaeon | reverse complement strand
TCGTTGAAGCAAGTACGTTATGGTGCAATCAAGGAAGGCTCGTGGGAACAAAGGCTATTGCGGCATAAGTTGCCTCGTTTCGAGAAAAAGGGACTGTTCGCTGCACCTGAATCCGGAATGCGCGCGCTTCCTGATCCGTATTCTACAACCTATGATACGGAAACAGAAGCGATACGAGAGAAGGTTGAGAGATTCAAGCCTGAAGGCGTGGTTGATCTTGAGAAAGCACTTTCTGAGGTATATGTGAGTCAAGTGACAGTGATAAACGTTGACGTGCTTTCGCAGTCGCGAAAAGAGGTCAAGCGTGTCACCTTTCATGTCAATGACCGTGTGTCTAAGGTGTGGGTGTTTAAGGCTGAGCCAGAAGCGACTGCCCGCGAACTTGCCTTGTATCATATCATCCATAAGTCAGGAATCCCTACTGCGAGGCCTATTGGATACACGCCAGAGAAGGGTGGTGGGCAGTATCCGTTTGATGTGGCTATCCTGGGAGGTATTGTTTCTCATGCAGGGGACGCGTATAAGGACTTGCTTCGTGATATCTCTCCTGTTCCTGATCTTGCCTTTTCAACAAGCATTGCCGTAGCCGAGCTTATTGCGTCATATCAGGTGAAGCTTTCGCAGATTGCAGATGAATTTGCAGAGTTTGGGATTGAGATTGCCCAGGCAAGTCCGGGAAAGGAGTTGAAGGAGCGCTTCTTTCCTGTTGTTGGTGTTCTGGAGGATGATTCCTTGACTGCTGCCTGCGAGCGCTTGTATGCTCGTCTATCTTCGGATCGTGTCATCTCTCATGGGGATACGCATCTGGGAAATGTCGTGACAGTGAAAAAAGATGCATCCGATGTTTCGCCATCTGGCCTCTCGACCAAGGAGTTCGGCCTTATTGATTGGGAGACGATCTGCTATGACCACCCGTATTCTGACGTGGTTGATTTCTGGCTGCATCATGAGCGCGAGGTTCGCCAGTGGAATCCGCACTACAATAGGAAAAATGGTCGGTTGCAGTCTGCGTTCCAAATGCGCTTGGAAGAGGAGGCGCTTTCAGATGGTCAGGTGATCCGTCTCGAGGAAAAGGATTGGCTGATCATGGACGCGTTGTGGAATTTATATGAGGTCTTCGATCCTACAAGGACCGAATTGGTCGAGCAAAAAGCGACCTATCATGCAAGGAAGCTCTTGAAGACGCTTGGGAAGCTCGAAAAGACCGGTGCACGAGATGAGGCCCTTGCTGTGAGAAAGGAATTGCAGCCGTATTTTCAATCGAAGGAGTTCTTGCAAAGGTTCTTGTGATTTACAGCCTTGCCAACCAGTGTATTGAAATGAATAATAAGTGGGGGGGGATTTGTGTTTTTCTTTAGCAAACCAGGCAATGCCTGGCATTACTTTTTGCCTTTCGGCAAAAACTGTCTCTATGGATGTCCGTGCGAATGCATGAAAGAGTTTGTCACGAGCAACTGTCTAATGAAAAAGAAAGACGAAATACTACTTTGTATGATTAGTCGAGAAGAATTTGCTATCTTTTCTTATAACCAAACTTCTTATCATATTCCTTATGATCAAGAATGTCAAGAATAAAGCAGATGATTTGTACTTCATCTCCTTTGATGGTGTAGAGCATTCGCCAGAATCCAGTAAGTTCTACTCGCCACAGGTTTTGGACAGCATAGTGCATCTTGGGTATCTTTTTCTTCTCGATATTATCTCCATAAAAAGGATTTGCCTTGATGAGATCTCTCTTTTGGTCTATTGATCTGAGGAGCTGCATCTCTTCTGTGTGTTCTTTTCCTTCCTGGAGCTGCCTGCCGACAACTTCATTAAGTCTTTTATACTCGAAGTCTGCATTATCCAAAAGAATAACCCTGACTGTTCGCTTCATATTTCAGTTCCCCGTTTGATTAGTTCATTCAGTTCTTTCTTTTCTGCATAGATCCAAAGGATTCCTTTTGTACCGATGATGATCTTTCCGCTGAGCTGCAGATAATCAAGGATCGTGGTAACTGTCTGGTGCATGATCTTTCTTGGCAGTCGCCTTTTCAGTTCTGCAATAGTTATGACCTCTCCGGCATCTTTGAGTGTATCTTCTACCATGAGAACTGTATTCAGTGTTGGGGAATGCCCGACTTTTTCCATTATTTGTTGTGTCATTTTTATATAATTTGTATATATGTTTATATGTGGCTAGTATGTATTTATATATAAATGTTGTGGTTTGGCGATTATTGGGGTAAAAGAATAAGGATGTAATTTACAACCGCATCGCAGCATACGCGCCAAATGCTTCAAAGGTCTTCTGTACGATGTTTACGAGGTGGTGGTAGATGATTGGTTGTCCTTTTCTCATGCTTGTTATGAATTTATCCAGAAGTGCTTGCTTTTCTGTATAGAGTCTTTTTTTCACGCTCAAGTCTTCTTTGTAGAAAATAGTGTATAGCAGTTGATAATAACCGAAGGTTGCTTGAATGTCCCGGTATACATCAGATGGGACTTTTCCCTTGATTTGGCTTGCAAGACGCTTCATCTCATCGGCAATCCGCTCCAGGTTGAGCACGAAGTCGTACGTGGCAAGCGTTCGATGTTGTACGCTGTATCCTTGCTTATTCAGGATGCGCACGCAGATATCTGTGAACTTGTTGTTCATGGCCTCAAGATTTGTGACCTCATTAAGATCTTTTGTCTTTCCTGTCTTTGCTGCATCAAGAATGAGTGTTGCCATCTCATTTGTCACTTGGAACGATTTCCGAAGAAGCGTGTCGAATTCTCCTTCGAGTTCGGCAGCGATGGATTTGATGATGACAAGATTCTTTCGTTGGTCGATGATCTCAAATCCCATGAGGTTGGGAAGTCGTTCTTTGATCTCTGTAAGTGTTGAGAGATCTTCGTAATGCAGTTCGATCTCATCATATCCGAGATGGTACAAATGAGAAATATTGTGTTTGGTGAAGATGCCCCAGTCTCTTGTCGAGAATGATTTCTTCAAGGTTCCTTTTGCTTTCCCGCAGGAGAAAGTGATGGTCGAACCATTCTCGTCACATTCCAGTTCGTCACCTTTCTTGAGTCGGTACTTGTTCACCCACTTGACGGGAAGTGTCACGGTGAGCGAGCTTGACCCGTGCTGCACAATGCTTCGTTTCATCGAAGGAACAAATGCTTTCGATTATTTAAATATTACGAAAATACATAAAAAAACAAAAATACACAATTATGTATGGGTGTGTGTATTACACAGAAAAGGTTTATTTTCTTCCAGTCCCTCCTTATCCATACAACAATTGCGAGGTGCAAATCATGGAAATTTTACAACAATATCAGGCAAGCGACATCAAGATTGGTGATCTACAACTGTCCTTCTATCGGACTTGCAGAGTTCCAGAAGGGAAGTTGAACAGCCTACCTGCAGGGCTTGGGAATTTTCCCATCTTTTCCGTGAAGGATTTTCGGTCAGGGACGCCGTCAGAATGGCATGATGAGGGCTTTTTCTTTCCGATGTACACCCAAGAGGCCATGTGGGTAGGCTTCAATAGAGGGTATCATAAAGAACCCTCTGCTCTCGTCATAGGTGCGGGAAACATCAATGCGATAACGGGAAAGCAGTTCGATGATAAGGGGGCGCTCGAAGTGAAACTGCAAGACCCACAAAATTATCTTGTCATCCCGCCCCAGCCTTGGCTGGATGGATGGAAGGCAGAGGATGGTAAAATCTATCAGTTTGTCGCTGCTGAACTTGGGTCAGGAGAGACTGTTGAAGGTCAGATCACAGGAAAAGAGGAGGTAGGCGGGATTCAACTGATAGCATTCAGCCCAAAGCCGGGTCAAAACCTTGTCCCAGAATCCCGACCTATGGAATATATTGTCGGAGGTTCGTGGGAATGCTTTAAAGGCACTCATCCATATAGGAGGAGCTTCGCTGCATCTGCAAGACCGACTTCAATGGGCCTTGGGCGTGGTGGTGAGATTTCTCAGAAGATCTATCCTGATCCGTATGGTGTTGAAGTTTGGGCAGAAAAGCCAGCAGGTGTTGAGGTTCTCTATCTGGTATCGCGCGCTGATTTCAAGCAGATAACAGGCCATGATGCACCGCCGACGCCGGTGACGTATAAGAAGTACCAGCAGTTGGGACTTCCCTGGTTTGAGATTCATGACCAGAAGAAAGGTGATACCAAAGGATCGGACGTATTTGCAAAATTAAAGCCCGTGGGGGAAGGAAAGAAGGTGGAAAAATGAACGCGATTGCAGAACACATTGTAAAGCTTGCGCCTGGAAGTGCTCAGGTCTATAGGAACATGGCAATACTGCCCTTGAAGGGAGCAGAATCTGCTCTTTCGTATCTGACTCTTGATCGGGCGCTCGAGAATGGGTTGAAGATCTCAGAGACAGGATCTGTTCCAACCCTTGCCGTAATAAATGCGACAGGAAAGGAAGTCCTTGGTCTACAGGGAGAATACATCCTTGGCGGAAAGCAGAACAGGATGCTTGCGCAAGGGTTCTATCTTGCAAAGGATTTTGATGGCATTATTCCTGTGCGTTGCGTCCAGCAGGGAAGATGGACACCGAATGCCTCTGTCAGTTTTGAGACAAGCGACCATTATGCGATGAAGTCTCTGGGTTTCATGCCGAGTCCGACTCAGGAAAGTGTCTGGGGTGCTATTGGTACCTATCAGGCCCAGATGCGTGTGCGCTCGCCGACGAGAAATATTGAAGATATTTATCAGCAAAAAAAGGAGAATGTAGATGATTTCCTTGCGCATTTCTCGTATGAGCACGGATCTGTGGGTTTGGTCGCTCTTGTCCAGCATCAGGGAAAGACCTTCTTTGGTGCTGATGTCTTTGACAAGCACATGGAACCTCATTTTGGAAAACTGATAAAAAGCTACGCACTTGATGCCATCCAGGGCGGTCCTGACGTCACCTGGAAGGACATGACGGACATGCTGATGACAGGATTCCTCTCCCAGGTGAATGCAAGCACGCTTGCCGAGCGAAAGCCGGTCAGCCTTGGTCGTGATGTGACAATCCAGGGTACTGATGTTGAAGGCTACGGTTTGATAGTCCGTGATACGCCTGTAATAATCAGCTTTGGAGCAAAGGACAAGGCAAAGGAGAACCCGATCGCGCCTCCCTTGCGTCCTCATCATGATCCGTGGGGTATGCGGCCGCTTGGAGGTCCAAGAAGATACTGCTTCTGATTCTATTTTTTTTGTTATTTTCCTTTCACGATAAAAAAAAGATGAATGTGATTGATATAGAAAAAAGCAGACAGTCACTTTACCTTTTTTTTCTCTTTTCCTTTCTGCAGAAAATTTTCTTTAGAAAGAACACTTCGTCCAAGATTATTCTCCAGATCTTCTCTTGCTCTTCTTGCAATATTTCCACCCGTATTTGCTGAAGTTTTACATTCATCGAATCCTTGGGAGTTTGTTTCTTTTGTAATGTCTGTTGTTGCTTTTTCACCAAACATGGTGAGGATGAGTTCCCAGTCGGTCATGTGGTCTCGTAGGTTTTGATTTTTCTTTTGCAGTTGCTTGAATTCCTTGTATTCCCCAACTGTTTTTCCAAAAGTTGCTTTGGATATCTCATTTGTCAGTATTGCAAATTCTTTTTCTGTTTGAATCTCTCTGTTCTTCCACTCATCTGTTAGGTCCTGTCTTATTGCTATTCCACGGAGTCTTTTGTCAATCCATTCTTTTGGATAGCCTTTGAGTTCATAGTATTCTTTGATTCTGTCTTGTCCTATCTCAGGATCTTCAATTTCTTCTATTCTTTCATATCCTACTTGGGCAAGCCACTGCTTGAATGGTTCTGCTCGAGGAGATGGTATTGATTGTATTATTCTGAATATTTCTTTTGTATTGCCAACGTCAGTAAGTCTCATTTTGCCATCTGGTGCTGGCATTTTCAAAGCGTTACAATTTGTAACGGTTTCATTTCCTTCATCCTTTAGTCTTTTTTTAAGAACTCTCCAATATATTTGGGGATTATGACTTTCTGTTAAGACTGCTATGATGTCTATTATGGAGAAATACCATTTGTCATTATGCCAGATTCGTCTAATTTTCTTGTCTTGAAAAACAACGAGTCTTTTTTCTATCATTTATAAATAGGGTAAATGTTTATCTTTAAATAATCTGCGCCCAGCTGTCTAGTGGTGGGTGAAAAGGCGAGTGGTCCCTTCACTCTGACTTACTGTGTTCCACCTTGATTGTCAGTCTAATGATGCATTATTTCGTTTTTTCAGAGTGTTTAACACTGTGAAATTTTTTTTATCCTTTTTTAGCATACATTTTTATATGCGGGGGACATTTTTATTGCATGAAGATTTTGGTTACTGGAGCAAGCAGCTATGTCGGGGCAGGTATCTATTCCTGGTTGAAGGAGAAGCACTCAGTCAAGGGTACCTATAATTCTAACAGGTTGTTTCCTGATCTTGAGTTTCTGGACATTACGCAGGGAAAGGCTGTCATGGATTTTGTCTTGGAAATAAGCCAGCTGTGATTGTTCATGCTGCTGCAAATGCCAGCGTAAGCTGGTGTGAGAAGAATCCGGAGCAGGCTATAGCAATCAACCAGGACGGAACAAGGCATGTTGTTGATGCAGCAAATGCTGTGCAGTCGAAGGTTATACTGATCTCGTCCTTTGCGATTGCAAATACAAAGACGTTGTACGGACGAACGAAGGCTGCAAGCGAAAAATATGTGCAAGAGGCGCTTGCAGGATACATTATCCTCAGGCCGTCACTGGTTATCTGGTTCAGCCCGAACACGACTAATGACCGCCCGTTCAACAGGATCCTTCGAAATATCACTGACCACGTACCTGCAGTATATGATATGTCTTGGAAGTTCCAGCCGACATGGCTTTATCATCTTAATGAGATTCTCGATTGTGTCCTGGAGAAAGGGATTACAAATGAGACGATTCATGTGAGCGTTCCGGAGATAAAAACAAGATATGACCTGGCAAGAGACATCCTGGAAAAGTTCAACATCTCTGTGACTCCTGAAGACAAGCATGATGATTCACCAGCATTCTTACAGAATCTGTCTGAGCTTGACCGCTTGGGGCTTCCAAAGCATTCTTACGCTGAGATGATTGCCGGGATTGTGCAGGAAATAGAGGTGTATTTGGATAGAAGATAGATTCTAGTAGTATTATTATCACTGCAAAGTAGCGAAACATTTATAAATCAATCTTGTCCCTCTGTCGTCTATAAGACGGTCCATTATGAAAGACTCGCTTGCCATGGAGAGGGAAGATCGGCGCACGTACACGTATGATCGCAAATTGCATACTGATCCTGAGACGCAGGAAGAGCAATTGGCAAATCTTTCCCAGGTGATCATCCATACTGCGTATACAACAGGGGAGGCAAGGCGACTCTTAAGAGGCGCGGGGGTAGTCCCTGTCGAATATAGACCAAAAAAATCTACAGAAGCACATTTCTATGACCAGAATACTGGAAACCTGCATGTAGTGAACTCGCGTGGTGTTGTGCGTTTGCGGCGTGATGAGGATCTTGCCTGGTCACTTGAGGATCTCTTAGAAAGGAAAATAAAGTGCACAATCAATCATCATGGTGGTGATCCTCGGCTTGCGTATTCTCGTTTTCAGGAGTTTGGTTTTAATTTGATGGATGAGGTGTTTGCGAAAATTGAAGAGCAGGATGGCTTGCATTCGTTGAGAAAGGGCGGTCGTGTGTTTGTCTTGATGGGTCCGCATGAATCTCTTGCTTTAGAAAGCCAGGAACTGGTGTATGATCCTAAGCGCGTGAAAGGGTATGAGAATGATTTCCTTTCCTATCGCATTTTAAACCTTGATAATAATCTGGTGATCAATTTTGATTACATCTTCGCAGACCAGGCGAGAAACGTTCTTTCTCAGCTTTTTACGACACTGAGTGCAAAGTATAGGGATGTTGATGTGCATGTCTTCCATTATGGAAAGGTGGGAATACTTGATGAGGCACGGTCTGTTGGTGATATCTGCCTTCCCACTGCAGCGTTAGACGAGGAAGTCATGTGGTTTGACCAAAGCATCTTTCCCATGAGAAATATGCTCGTACAAGATCCTCTTATGCGTGATCAGTTTACTAAGACTGCTGGAGAGGGTTATGATGGAACGACTGTGAATACGATATCCGTCTTAAAACAGACGAGAAACGGGCTTTCGAGAGCACAAGAACTCGGTGGTGCATTCATCGATATGGAATGGCTTCCCATGGCAGCCCTTGCCCTTGGCTATAAGAATTCCTATCCCAACCTGGGAAGGATTCTCTTCTATTTTGCAGGTGTGGGTTCAGACAAGCCCTTGGTTGGAAAGACGCTTGGAAATACACCTTATTCTCGCGATGCAGAAAGAAGAGTAGCAAAAGCGCAGAAGGGATTGATTAAGATTATCTAATCTTTTAGATTGTTTTCAAATATTTTCTGAAGAATTCCATAAAGTCTTGAAGTGGTTTTTGTAACTTTCAGCAAGATTTTTATCAATAATTCTAACTGCAAAGGGAAATTCTTTATACCAAAAAATTATAACAATTCTATCTCCATAAACCCAATTAGAAGCAGGAGATTCGTAAGGCTTTGGTGCATATTTAACTTGAGTGTGCTTCATTTGTGAAAATTCTTTCCCTCTTTTTATGCCATCTTCTGTTCTAACACAAATTACTTTCAGAGATATTTTTTCTTTCTGTCTCTCTTTTTCAAATGCGTGAACTGTCGGTCCTAAAATCTCTGGTCCTTTACCAGGAACATTAAACGCAAACCATTCTTCTTTAAGTCTAAGTAGATCATTAAGTATGGTTTTTATTCCCTCTTTTCCCTCCAAAATTTCAATAATCGGCTTTTTTGTTCTTGGTTTATGGAGTTCTGTTAATTCTGGAAGTATTGACTCAAAGATTTTTTCTTTTTCTTTAAGCATAGATAGTATTTTGTTCGGTTCTGCTGCTCGGTAATATCTAACATTGTTTTTTATTATGTAAGTAACTATACCTTTATTTGCTAAATCAGTCAATATTGTATAAAGCAGACTTCGATTTATCTTTGTTTTTTCCGATATTTCAGATACTAAACTATCTCCTGCTTGCAATAGTTCAATATAGACTTTGCTTTCTTTTTCATTTAAGCCAATTTGCTTTAATTTCTCTATATCCACTAGATAAGAAGGGATTAAGTAGTATATAAATGTTGTTGTTTATTATAAACAACAAAGATTTAAATATCAATTAGGGTATACTATTTCAGTAGATACAAAAACTACGGAGAAAATAATATGATAGTTGAGTATTGCTTGAATATTGATGTGCAATCAAAGGAAAGAAGAGAAACTAAAGATATCAGAGGAGGTAGTTATGGAGAGCTTGAAAAAATTGCTAAAGCAGCAATTACAATTCCTTGTGTAACTGCGGTAGAAATAGTTGAGATAGATACAGGCGTTCATGGAAATACATTTCGCCGAACAAAATACAAAGAACAAAATTCTGAGGCAAATGATTATTATACCACTGAAGAATGTTTCAAAGAAGACCTACGAAGTCGCCTGGGAGATGATGATCTTTTTAGACTTTATACTGGTGAAAGGAGTGGTTGTTTTTTTATTTATGGGGGAGGCTGGATTTTTTGAACAAAAATATAAATTCACTCACCCCCCTGTGGAAAGCCATTCTGGCAGTGATTGTGTGGTATCTTCGAGGATATCATGGTAGAGTAATGCATGGATTCCCTCCAGGCGGATTTTTTCAGACAGGGTTGTCTCTGTCGCAAGCATTGTTGCGCACCAGATAGGGTGGATGTAATAAGGTGTTCTGCCGTCCCATTTTCTGGAAGCATTGCTTGGTTTGCGGGGATGATCCTGGTGTGCTTCTATGTTGTAGTTGAGGATTCTTTGTCTCATTGCATTGAGGGAAGGATCGGGAAAAGATATAAAACTTTGTTGATGAGATTTCTACAATACAATTAATAGAATTGTTTCCTCTTCTCTTCCAGATCCCCTATGACTGTAAGCGAAGGCGCATCAAGCGAAAGCGTAATCCTTGTCCCGTACTTGACATCATACCTGATGTGATAGCCATCAATCTGCAGCACTCCCCTGTTTGTGCGTGAGGATATCTCTAGTTTCTCAGTGAAGTGAGAAGGATGTCCGCGGAGTCCAACAAAGCGGTATTCCATCAGGAGAGAATCGAGTGGTAGTTTGTCTCCTTCGATACCCCACATGCCAGCTGTTGTTCCTGCAGGTGTTGCGACCATGAACATGTATGGGTATTTATAGAGTGTCTCATCTCCATTGTCCTGCACTGTCCACCATGATGATCCGAGGTAGATATGCCTGAGAAGGACATCATTCAGGGCAGGTGTCTCAAGGACTTTTCCATCAAGTTCCACTTGCATGCGTTTGACTGTCGTTTTTGGAATGGTATCTAGGTGTGCAAGTGCGTATGCTAAATCCTTTGCTTGTCCATAGCAAAAAAAGCCAGAACTCTCGTTTGGATCTGAGTTGATGCCGAGTATGGGTGTTCCATTCAGGATGTAGTGTGAGGCGTCGATGAAAGTCCCGTCTCCTCCTACTGGGATAACAAGGGAACTTCCTTGCAGTGTTGCGATGTCTGTACGCATGATTGCTTGGTATGGATCTCCTGTTGCTTTTACTGTTGCAATGACCTTTTCAAGCGAGGAGTAATGTGCATCATGTTTTCTGATCATATCTCCAATTCCATTGACTTCTTGCAGCATGACTTGTCGTTCTCCGTCATCTTCGCATCTCTGAAAGATCTCATACCTGCTCTCTTTGTAGACAATGGTTATGGTCATTTGAATAGGTGTACTGGGATAATTTTTGAATGTTTTGTTTCATACGAGCTAGCAATTGCTTCGTAGAGATTAAGTGCAGAAATAACCGAATCCCGGTGCTGGCAGATGTCATCTCCAAGCATCACTGTTCGATAGTCCATCCGAAGGAGATTATCAACGTCATTGATGTCCCTGCAGTCTGGTTCTAGGCTTTCTGAGAGTGAGGGAAGTATCCTGGATGCAATGATTGCTTGAGGATTTCTCTTGACAATCAGTCGTTCTGCTTCGATGATCTTGTGAGGGAGCCCGACCTCAACGTAGAGGTCTCCGCGGGCGCACATGAGACGGGTCTTGCCGTCATACCTGTGCCGCACAAAGTCAAGGCCTTTTCGCGACTCTATCTTGGCGACAGCATGTACATCAGGTGCGAGTTTGTGGAGTTCGTCAATGTCTTCCTGCCCTTCGACAAAGGAGAGCATATAGCTCGCAATTCCAACTTTCTGTCCTGCCTCGATGCATGCCTTGTCCCTGTCTGTGAAGTAACCGTCGATGTGAAGGGAATGGTCGAGGATGTTCACGCTCTCGCCCGGCCCGACGACACGTTTTGGTCCTTCTTGCATGATGAGTTTGTTCCCATCGATCTCAAGTACAGTCGCACTCTCCTTACCGTCAGAGAAGTATGCTTTGACTGGCGTTCGTACAGTGATGTTGTGTGTCAGTTCGATCTCGGTGAATGGAGGAACACCGTAGGTCTTAACCCGAAGCTGCCTGCATTTCAGGTCAATATACACGTCTTTGTCTTGTTTGTCTGCATGGTTTTTCAGTCGGGAAAGGATGTCTTCGAGTGTGCCTTTGACTGGCATGACAGTATTGAGTCTGATTCCCGACACTGCCGGATGTGCGAGTACTTCATCAAGGTAGGGTGCGTATGGCGGCATGGTGACGATGGCTTTTGGTTTCATTTTTCTCCTCCGATGTTTTTTAGGAATTTTCTGAGTCGTGTGGCTTTGGCTTTACCATAGACGCCCTTGTTTGCGACTTTGGCAAGTTCTATGTATGATGCGACCATCTTGTCGATGTGTGGGTCGTACATTCTAGACTCAACAGCAGATTGCGGTATGATGTAGTCGTGCAGGTTCCTGCGTGCTTTTTCTGCGTAATAGGTAAGTGCGATGTCTGATGCGCTAGTCGCGTCTTCGGGAAGGATCGTTGCCCGTTGTAAGTGGTACGCTGTTCCTTCTTCCTGTACCTGTCCGAGGTACCTGTGCTTGGTTGTCGTGACCAGTTCCAGTTTGTCTGTGATGCCTGTCATGTCTTTCATCTCCTTTATTGAAAAAATAAAAAAAATTACAACTTATTTCGTCAACAGGTCTTCGAGTGCCTTGTAGGTCATGATGCCCATTGCGCGTTTTTTTGCGTCAGGGAGGAGTGCCTCGTAGGTCTTGACGATGCGTGTCTCGTCAGGCGCGTCGGTGACTGATTCGATGAGTGCGTCTGAGAGCTCGATTCGCTTGTTGTCGCCGTAGAGAAATCCCCTGATGTATCCCTTGGCAACGCTTTGCGCGTCTGTTTCTCCTTTCATCTCGTAGGCTGATTCGATGATCACGCCTTTGCCGTTGTTGACGACCTTTCCGAAGTACTTGGCTCGTGTCGTTGTGACGATCGAGTAGACTTCTTCCTTGTCGACTGTTGCTCCGATATCTTCTGCCATTTTATTTTCCTCCGCCAAACTTTCACTTATCTTTGGCGTCTTTGTACATCTCGCTGAGGGATGTTGTTTTCCTGCTCGTGTGAGATGTCACTGTTGATTTTGTCGCGTCTCCTCCGACGAATCGGATGGATGCGTACACACTATCTTTTAGTGCAGGGTCGTCTTGTCTTGCGTCAAGGTTGTCCTTGAAGTCACCAAAGCGCCCCCATGTTTTTGCAACTATTCCCATGATGACATCAACGGTTCGTTCCGGGCTTGGGACGTCGATTATCCGTTGTGGCCCGATGGCTTTTGCCCAGTGCGCCTTGACTTCTCTTGTCACGCCAGAGTCTCCATGTCCGTAGGGTTTTTGCAAGAGATAGACGTTGAAGCGCTGCATGAGTCCCTTCCACACCTTATCAGATTCCATTGGTCCCTGCATCTTGTCGCCGATGTAGTGCTTGACCTGGTCTGGGTTGACAGAGTCGTAGAACTTCTCATCCCCGTATATGAAGAGAAACGGGCTCTTGGCTTTTGGTGTTGTGCAGTGGTTCAAGATGAAGTGTCCGAAGAGTTCGTAGCTTTCGCTGATCTGTCCTCCTCCTCCGCCTTCGCAGCCTATTGCCTTGATGTGTTCTTCCAGGTCAAGCCCTTTGCCGAAGCTGTTCACCTGCAGCGGATAGTTGTCGCATGTCGCATCACCTATTGCACCAAAGCAGATCTCAAGGTCTGTCTTGTATTGGCTGAGTGTCTGGTACAGAAGTGGTGCCCGGTCAAAGAACTCTCCTGGTGCGGTTGCCATCGATCCTGTTACATCTACTGCGACAATCAGTGGGTTTTCGCTGTCTGACGAGATATCTTTTCCTCGTGGATCGACAAGTTTTCCTGGTGATGCGCGTCGGGTATAGGCGCGTGGTCCCTTCTTGTCTGCTGCTGATTTGAGGGAGTCAAGGTACGGGCTTCGTGCTGAGTCAAAGCTGTACTTTTTCTTTCCTCTCCATTCTGTTGTGTCTGGTCCCCATGAGTACATGGTCGTTCCTCCTAGAGCTAGCGCTATGGCTAGATCTATTGTGAATCAGGACTCCTTCATGAGAAGCGTTTCTCTGTTGGTTGTCCTGTTCAGGTTTTTTCGCTTTTGTGGCGTCTTCCGAAGACTTTTAGTCTGACATCCGATAGTCGTGCTAGGGGATTGTCTTTATCCCATGTTGGCCGTTCTGTAGGATCATAACGGAGGAGGCGGTTGACGTAGTCGATGATTTCTGGGGGTGTTTTTTTTGGAAGTGTTTTTGCACTGACGTCTCCTCCAAGGGCGTAGAGCATGACGATTCCTGCGCCATAGATGTCTGTCTCAGGTATGGGTGGTCGTCCGATGAGTAGTTCCGGTGCGACGTATTTTTCTGTGTAGCCGATGGGCTTTGTCGTGCTGTTGGGGTTGAGTGCTGCAAGTCCGAAGTCGATGAGCTTGATGTCAAGTTCGTTCTTTTTCGGGTTGATGAAGACGTTTTCGGGTTTGACGTCTGAGTGGATAACGCCGTAGAAGTGGCAGTAGTAGAGTGCACTAAGCAATCGTTCGGTTATCCTGCATGCGTCTTCTGGGTGTATGCCTGAGTTTTTCTCGACGAGCTGGTCAAGTGTCTGGCCTTCGATGTAGTCCATGACCATGACATAGTTGTTGGTGGCTACTTTGAAGAAGTCTTTTGCGCTTGGTATGGAGTGGTGGCTCGAGAGTCTCCAGAGGAGTTTTGCTTCTTTTCGCAGGAGCTCTATGTCTTCTGGGCTTGATCTGATGTTTTGTTTGAGGCAGGCATACTCTTCGAGGATGGTGTGTCGTGCTTGAAAGATGCGTCCGAATCCGCCTTCACTTATCTGTTGGATGATCTTGTAGTTGCCGATGTTCATTTTTCGTAGGTGTGCAATTTTTCTTCGTGAGGTGATTCTTCTCGTGAATAATCTGTTCCAAGCAGCATGATGGTCTCAAGTCCGAATTCTTCTCTGAATCGTTTGACAAGATGATTAGTTTTAAGATAAGCTGCTACAGGTCCGGGGACAAGTTCTCGCCACCCTTCTCCTTTTGCCATGGCAATTCTTACTTCTGTTGCGCGTAGCCGTGTCCAGAGGCTACGTGGGACGATTGTTCCTGGATGTATGATGTCATAGTCGTCTTTGAGAAGGGTTGCGACGTAGGGGTTACTCGTGATGAAGTGGTCAAGTGACCCGTAAGCTGAAACAACGTGTTCTCTCCATTTCTGCCCGTCGCGGCATTCTGGTTGGTGGCCGTAGTCTGGGATGAATAGAGTCTCATAATTCGTGAATCGTGGTTGAAGGAGGAGATCGATCATGTCTTTTGTCTCGCGTGGTGTGAAGGGATTTCTTCTGTTGTATTTCTGTACTGTTCCATTGGTGTTACTGCTGCCGATACCAACGAGTACATGTTCTGCCTGTGAGCAGATGGATTCAAGCATTGCTGCTGCTCCGTTGTGTAGGGGCTTCCATCGTCCGATGACGCCGACTCGTCCAAGGCTCATCGTGTAACCTCCGTTTTTCCTAAGTATCCTTCACGTGTCAGGTATTCTGTGATTGCTCGTTCGTGGCTTCTGAAGGCAAATATTCTTTTTCCAAGTATATCGATGACTTCATCGATGCCATAGACTCGTGCTTTTGCTGCATCGTCTCCTGCTTGGAGCAGTCCTTCTCCGCGTCCGATGTAGAAGACGCTGATGATGTGTGCGCGTGGGTCTCTGTTGGGTTGGGAGTGCACGCAGAGTGGGTGTTCTGGGTTTTCGATGTCGAATTCAAGATTGGTCTCTTCCTTTGCCTCTTTTCGAACGTTTTCTTCGAGGGTGAGTCCGTATTCTGCGAATCCGCCGGGAAGTGCGAGGCCATAGGGCTGGTTTTTTCGCTCGATGAACACGATTCCTTCGCTTTTGCCGTTTGAGTAGCGGATGATTGCATCTGTCGCGATGTAGGGGCAGGATATCCTGCGGTCGACAGGTGTCATCTTGGCACCTCGTGGCTGAGTGTGACTGGCGCGATCTCTGGGTGGAGTATCTCTGCTTTTTTCTTGGCGATGTAATGATGGCGCATCCAAATGTCATGTATGACTGTTTCTGTGTTGTGGAATTTTGGCGCGCCAAAGATTCCGGCATATTCCCTGTTGCTTGTCGTCACGTAGGATCTGACGGTTTCATTTCTTGCAATTGTATCTTCTGAGAGTCCTTTCCTGATTCCCTCTGTGACGATCTCAACGACATCATATGTATAGCCGAGGTCGCCGAAGTCTGTCTGTCCTGGTTCTAATCCTGCGGTCGGTGTGCGTTTGGCAATGTCTGGAAATCCGAGGTATGCTGCCATCTGGCAGACAAGCCTTTTGGGAAGTCCTCCGATGGGGCTGATGTGCACTGCGCCGTCGCCAAAGAGTGTGTAGTAGCCGATCCCGAAATCCTCATCCTTGTTGCCTGTACCAAGAAGGATTTTTCGTTCTGTTGCGGATTTGGTGTTAAGTACATTTGCGCGTATGCGCGAGGCAAGGTTTCCTTTGTCATATTTGTGTTCGAAGCTTTCCGGGTTTGTTGTCTTGAATGCCTCAAGCACTGGTTCTATCGAATGTATTTCGTATCGGATGCCAAGCCTTTCTGCGACTCTTTTTCCATCTTCTGTGTCTGCAGGATTGTTTGTGCGGGATGGAAGGATATAGCCGACAAGTTCGAGGGTGGTGTCTGGCTGTGTTTTGTTGTACGTATCAAAAGCGTGTTTGGCAAGTGCTGCAGTTGTTGTGGAATCAACTCCTCCTGAGAGTCCGATCACAGCTCCTGTGTATCCTGACTTTAGGACTTGACTAAGGATGAAGTTGCCGATTTCTTGTTCGACTTGTGCAGGTTCCATTGTTGGTAATACGATGTCTTTCATTTTGCTCTCCAGGTTCATCTTCCCACCTCTGTGGTTTTCCATTCTTTTCTGAGTATGGCCATCCTGATCATGTCCTGATGTTTTCCATGATGGTGATATTCTTCTCGAAGAAGTCCTTCGTGTGTGAATCCGATTCGTTGGTAGAGTGAGATTGCAGGATTGATGAGGAGTGCTTCTAGGTAGATCTTGTGCAATCCAAGGTCTTCGAATCCTATCCTGAGTAGTTCATTGATTGCGATTGTTCCGATCCCTTGTCCTTGCTTTTCTTTTCTGATGAGGATTGATAGTCTTGCGTTTTGTCGTGTCCAATCAATTTTGTGCAATCCGCAAAGTCCCACGATACTATTATCTTCAATGATGACGCATACCCAATCGTTTCGTCCTTCTGACCACGTGCTGAGACGTTCTTTCAGTTCAGTCAATGAAACCGGGTATTTTTCGCTTCGCCCGGTCACGAGAGGATCATTCACCCAGGTGATGATTTGTTCTGCATCCTCTTGTTCAGCGAGCCGAAGATACGGTTGCATAACAGTCACAAGTTGCATGCTTTACCACCTCCTCTGTTGTTGTGAATTTTGCGCCGAGTTTTTCCCATGCAGCGTAGATTGGTTCTATATCTCCTGGCAATTCTTTGATTGCGTCTTTGACAACGTACACTTCTTTTCCTCGTGCGAGAAGCCCGCGTACGGCAAAGTCGACGCATACGTTAGTCGCGACTCCGTAGAGGATGACCCTGTCCGGGTTGATGATGTCAATGACTTTGTCTGTGTGGGGTGCCCCTGTAGGATGGAAGGCGTCAAACTCGTCCTTGTAGAGGACGATCTCTCGCGTGTTATTCACACGCTCTGCATAGAATTCCTTGTCCTGCCAGTCGATCGTGTATGGCTTTGCAGGTTTTGTCGCAGGGATGTATTGTGCACCCTTGCTTCCCATGATGCAGTGGGGTAGGAATGTTTCCTTGAAGTCTGGTGTGTCTGAGATTTCTCGTGAGTCCCAGGTGTGCCAGTCTGCAGTGTTCACTACAGTGATGTCTTCTTGTGCTGCGTGCTTGGTGAGTTTTTCGAGGTTGCTTTCGATTTCCCTCGCGCTGGGTATTGCGAGCTTTCCTGAGAAGCTTTCGTCATTTCTCATGAAGTCGAATTGTGTGTCCACGTTCCAATAGATTGTTTTCATTCATGCACCTCCGTAGTGTTCTGTCAGTGTATTGGCAAGTTTCGATAGTTTTGGCGAGATGTCGAGAGCGTATTGTCCTGCTGAGAGTTCTTTTACGCGTTCAGGAAGGCGTGCGACGCTGCGAAGTGAGTAGTTTCTGATCTCTTCGAGTGGTCTTCGTTCTACCACTCGTTCTCCATCCCGGACGATTGCTTCAAGAAGTGGTGCTCCTGCGATGTGTTCGTCTTCTAGGGCAAGTACGTCATGGTCGTATGTCTCGCCTGAAAAGACGCGGTAGACCTGTTTTCTTCCTGGATAGGTTTTCTTTCCTGAGGAGAGCTTGATCTTTGCGCCGCTGGTGTCTTCGACAAGCTTGTACACGCCACTTATGGCGGCTTCTGGTTTTGCAGTGATCATTTCTGTGCCGACGCCGTAGCCGTCGATTCGTGCACCGTTCTTGCGAAGTTCTGCGATCTTGTATTCGTTCAGGTCGTTTGAAGCGAGGATCTTCACATAACCAAATCCTGCGATATCGAGGATGTTTCTTACTTGTGTGGAGAGTGTGCAGAGGTCTCCTGAGTCGAGTCTTACCGCCCGCAGTCTATGTCCGTTCTCTTCCAGTTTTTTTGCGACAATTACTGCGTTCTTTGCGCCTTGGACTGTATCGTAGGTGTCGATGAGAAGGGTTGCTTTGTCTGGAAAGGTGGAAACATATGATCGAAAGGAGTCGATCTCCTTTGGAAAGCTCATGACAAAGCTGTGTGCCATGGTTCCGGCGATAGGAATGCCGTATTCCTTTCCTGCAAGGACATTGCTTGTGCCTGCTGCTCCTGCGATGTATGCTGCCCGTGCGCCTGTCATTCCTGCATCAGCTTCTTGTGCTCTCCTGAGTCCGAAATCGACGACTTTCGCGTCTCCTGCCGCGTTCACGACGCGGGAAGCCTTGCTTGCGATCATGGTCTGGAAGTTGATGGTGTTGAGGAGCAGTGTTTCGAGAAATTGTGCCTCGCTTCGTCTTGCGGTCACGCGAAGGATGGGTTCATTGGCAAAGACGGGTGTTCCTTCGAGTACGGCATGGATGTCTCCGGTGAACCTGAAGTCTTTGAGGTAGGTGAGGAATTGTTCTTTGAAGAGTCCTTGTTCTCGCAGATAGGAGATGTCGTCTTCTGTGAACTTGAGGTGTGTTGCGTAGTCGATTGCGTCTTCGATGCCGTTTGCGATGAGGTATCCCCAGTCCTTTGGGATTTTTCGCACGAAAAGGTCAAACGTTGCTTCTTCCTCTCTTATCTTCGCGTCATGGTATCCTGCGAGCATTGTTAACTGGTAGAGGTCGGTGAGGAGTGTTCTTTCAGATAATCTATTAATTAATGTATGATTTACACTTACTGGTTTGTTGGTTTTTGTGTGTGGGTTTTGTGTTGTTATCATGAGTATTGACCTCTTAGTGTAATGTATACACTAATAACTATATAAATATTGTTGTACTAGAATGTGCATATCGAAGGCCTTATTTTTTAAATGCAAAGCCGTATGGCTTCGACGCAGGTCGCTTCAAGCTCTGAGAAGATTGGAATTTCCGGGCATTCCTTTGGCAGGCGATATGTGATGTACTTTTGTGCAGGGTGCTCTGGCTCGATTCCGACGACGATTTTAGTGCCGGCGTGCTTGTGCTCGTTTACCCACTCGCCGAATTCCTGTCTGGTTGTCTGGGAGTAAGGTCGCCTGCAGTTATGATTTACTTCAAGCGCATACCAGAAGAGGATGACTCCTGTCTTTCCTGCTATAGCAAGATGGTGGCTTTCCCAATCCACTTGTTCTGCATACATGTCTTTTGAAAAGTCTTTGCTGCCGACATCTATTGGTCGTCGAGGGTTTGCCACATAAAGGTCAGGAGATCTGGTGTGGATGATATCATATGCTGCTGCTTGCCAATCAGGTGCTCCTGTGATTGGTCCTGCGAGAAAGATGAGTGGAGCATCAAGGTGTTCATGGTATGTCGGCGCAAGTATGAGTCTGTCTGCCATAGACATAGGGAATGAGGTTCCAAATAAAAACCTTTGTACCATAAGTTAATAAATATCATGCACATTCCCTGAATAGTATATTCGAAGTTGGGAAACTATGGTTGATGATATGACTTGTTGCGGTGAATCTTTGGAGTTTCTCCTGATCGAGAAATGCGTCTGGGAGGAATATCGTGGTGAAGCTGCGACATGCCCGGAGTGTCATACGCGATATGAGCGAAAGATCGGAGCGGATTTCGCGTATAAGCGAACTGAAGAAGGTTTTATCTGTACAAGGGATGGTGCCAAGATCATGGCAGGTAGGATTGCCCATTCCGTGCATGATGGCCCCTGGAAAGGGTCAGGAGGCGGGAGAGTGGAATATGAGGATGTTCCCTATTGTCCTGTACATGAGACCAAACCAGATTTTCATGGCAAGCCGAGGGAAGTGGGGTTCAAGTTCGATGGTTAAGGATGTCGTTTCCGGGATTGTGACGAATGGAGGGGAATATCTTGTTCTTAAGCGATCGCTTGATACTTGTTCTCCTGGTGAATGGGAATTCGTTTCTGGATTTATTGAGAAAAAAGAATCTCCTGAGCACGCGGTCTTGCGGGAAGTCAGGGAAGAGACAGGTCTTGCCGGAAAGATATTGCAGTCGTACAGGCCGATAGTGATTTTTGGAAAGAACGATACGTATCTTTTCCGTCCGTACCTGGTAGAAGTCAAGTCTCGTGATGTCTTGTTTTCTGAGGAGCATATTGAAATGAAGTGGGTAGGCAAAGACTGCCTTAAGGGCTACGATGGGTTAGTCAAGGAAATTGCGGCCTTGATCAGCTAGCTATTCTCCTCTCCAGTTGTCTCCTCCAAGATATCTTCCTTTTGGATCATAGGCATAATACACTGTTGCGATTGAGGAATCGCTTGCCCAGTCCATTGCTTCTCTCGTCTTTTCTCGAGCATAAGATAGCGCTTCTTTTGCTGTTGTAAATTCTGCAACAACGCAGCTTGAATAGTCGAACTTGTCGATGCAGAGCACCCGATACAGTCCGTTTGTGGATTGTCGCATGCTAAATATCTGGTCTATGCTGTCTTCGTTTGGGCCACGATTGCTGTCTTCATGTATCGCCTTTTCTATCATTGTCTTCACCTCCTTAGGGACATGTTGTTGTTTGGAAAAGTGAGGTTTAATAGTTTACACTATAACAAAATATGATAACTATTTCAAATTATTACAATCGAAATATTTATATACCTGGAGTTTGAGGTAAATTGAATTAAGTGGAAAAGCGACTCACAGCACAGGGACCTTATGGACGGCAATCGTTCACAGTGACCTTGCCCATCGAATGGGTGAAGGATAATCGATTGGAGAAGTCGAGAATTGTAGAATTGGCTGTGGTCGGAAAGAAAGTCATCATCTCTGCGAACGAGCCTGATGAAAAGTTGCTCGTCATTGATGGCGATGTGTATAGTTCTGTCATGATTAAGGTTTTGCAGCATGTCTTTCGGCTAGGAAGGAATGAAGTGAAGATACGCTATAGTGATGAGGCGGTCTTGAAGGATGTCGAGGAGATCATTGAAGGTCTTATCGGCTATGAGATTCTCGAGGTGAAGGATGATTATGTCATCATAAGGGATATCACCCGGGAGTCTGAGGAATTCAAGGCCGTCCTTCGGCGTATCTTCCTTCTTTTACTCGAACTTTCTGAATCAGGCCCTGGAGTGAAACTCAATTCGCTCGATAAGAATGTGAAAAAGCTCATCAACTATTGTCAGAGAATCATCATGCTTCGTGGTCATACTGATTATCAAAAGACGCCTGCGTATTATCTCTTGCTCGACCGTCTGGAAAAGCTGGGCGATGAGTTTCGCTGGTACATCACGACAAAAGCTAAGCATAAGCAGTATCTTGAGATGAAAAAACTCCTGAGGGTGGCCTATAATCTTTTCTACAAGTTTGACTCGAAGGAATACGCTAGATCTCAAGCCAAGACTTACTTACTCTTGCAGGAGATCCGCCTGGAGAAGAAGACTGACAGGTCGATCGTGCATTTGCATAATCTTGCGAGGATTCTCAACTCGTTGTATGGCGATGTGTTCATGATTGCAGGTGTCTGATATTCGCATCTGATGGTTTACGTTTTCAATACGACCTTCCCTTCCTTTTGTGATCTGAAGAGTTTAAAAGAATATTTCGTTTTCATCCATGAACAAGATATTTGCAATGCAAGAAAAACTTTATTAATCGTTAATATTTCCTTCTGTGTCATTTTATGGGTGAATCTTAATGGATGAAATATTGGACAATGAGAAGAGCATTATTGCTACGCTAAAATTAAGAGAGCGAGATCGGTCTTTGGAGAGATTTGTCTTATCAGGTTTCATTGAAGCGTTTCATAAGTGGGAGTTTTCCGGAGATCGCAGCCGCATTTATAATGTCCTTGAAAGAGAATTTTACGATCAATATTGCCAGGATGTTTCAAGCAAGAAGGAGCGTGATGCATTGAAAAAGCATGGCTTTGATCTTATTAAGAGAGTTACGCCTGATGAGCTGAGAGAATTATACAATATTTCAGTCACTGCTGTGATGCAAAGGGAGCATCCTGAGCGTGACATGTATTCTAGCCTTCGTGATGCGTACGTTGGCGTCCTGAGAGAATTCATGCAAATAAGCGAAATTGCCGGGTTCTTGAATAGATATGTCCTGCCGCGATTCAAGGAATCTCCGTTCATTGATTATAAGAATCTTCGAGTCATTAAAGATAGCGTTGAGGATTCTGAGAAGAAGGATGCGGGTATTATCGGATTGTATTGGTTTCGTGATGGCCTTTCAAGGGATGAATGCGAGAGGTTTATAGAGAGCATTGCAGAGAAAGACCGGTATCGGAGAGTTCTCCATGACAGGGTAAAAGAGTGGGGGTATAAGTGCGGGATGGATGATGAGGATGTCTTGGCAGACATTGTAGAGTCATATTATGGAGATGTCCTGTATTCTGATTATAACAGCAAGAAAAAAGAGATTATCGTCTGTCTTGGCGTAGGCATGGTCAGTGACCACAATTACGACCGTGAGAGCGGTCAGCGGTATAGTGTCTGGGAAGATTCTGTACATGACGATTATGCAGGTGAGGAAGGTGAATTGAGCGGATACTCATTAACCATGTATGGGGAGTGGAAGCAGAAGGCCGAGGAGATGTGTATGGCTTTCATTGCGGGAAGGATTAGTGGAGAATACCATTCTCAAAGAGATGAGAAATCATTCCTTGATGATACCGCTCTATTTGAGGAGATTCGGGGTGAGAATCCTGACATCCCGATATTTTTCGGCTATCAGCCTTCGCACTGCTCTCACGGGAAGATGGTCTTTGCCTATGTTCTCCACGTCCCCCTTGACGAGATTTTCCGCACTCATCCCGACCCAGAGGAACGTCTGGAGAGATTGATGAAAGGCATCCGGGAAAAGATATATCCACCTGAAGAGTGATCACACAATAACATGTATCTTTTCTTTAAGCGGCTTGTATTTTTCGTCCTTGAACTTGTAGAGTAGTGCCGGCCTGTGTGCGCCTTCCATCTTTGTTTCGCGTGTAGGCTTGAGTATGTCAAGCGCTGCTATTCTCTTGCGGAAGTTTCTTTTATCAAGTTCTACTCCGAGGATGCTTTCGTAGGTCTTCTGCAGTTCTGTGAGGGTAAAGAGGTCGGGTAGCATCTGGCTTGCGATATTGGTTGTCTGGATTTCATAGCGCAAATCTTTCAGCGCGTTCGTAACAATCATCTGGTGGTCGAATGCGAGTGATGGTAGGTCGTGTGCGTTTACCCATTCTGCTGCGGCCGAGTCTGTCGTTGCAGAAAGCCTATATTTTTCAGCGTCGACAAGTACCATGTAGACGATGGTGACGACCCGTCCGCGGGGGTCTCTTTTCGGGTCGCCATATGCGGTGAGCTTCTTGAGATAGACATCATGTACGCCTGTTTCTTCTGAGAGTTCTCGAAGTGCGGCAACATGGAGTGGTTCTTCGTTCTTGACAAATCCTCCGGGGATGGCATATTTTCCTTTGTATGGGTCGTACTTACGCTTGATGAGAAGAATTTTCAAGTCCCCCTGTATGACTGTGAAGACAACGATGTCAACTGTCAGGAGAATGTTTTGTTTCTGCATGTCTCGCATGAATTCTGCTGTTGTCTTTTGGGTATATAAATGTTATTGTATTTGTGACACTAGAACAGCAGATGGTACAAATTCGAGTACACACTCCAGCCGTCGATTCCGGGTATGGGGAGCATGTTCAGTATGAAGAGGAAGAGGTTGACTTTTTGCAGGATGACAACTGCAGTATATTTTTTCCTGGAAAGGGTTCTTGTGGTTTTTAGGACGATTGTTGCGCCGATCCAGAAGATGAGGTGGATTGCTGGTCCGGCGAATGCGATGATTGCTGCAGGTCCTGGTGTCGTTATGCTTTGCATGCTGACGAATCCTGGTATGAAGAAGATGAATCCCCAAGCGAAAAGCTTTGCGACGATCGCGATTGCGCCGAGGATGAAGGTGAAGGTGTCTGCGTAGAATGCGTGAAATGTTGCCTGGTGGCCAAGCAGGATGGCGACGAACTTGTGTGCGAGTTCGTGCAGGATGACTGAAGGGGAGATGACTGCTGCGGCAAAGAGGAATCCGTCCCAGTTGAACCTCTTTCTCACCTCGATCCCGTAGATGCTCTTTTTTCTGGTCTTGACGCCGAAGGTGTCGTTGAAGATGAACCCGAGAAGTGCGGTCATGAGGATGATGTCAAAGACTTCGCGGATGGTGATGAACATGTTTCTAGACAATTGTTGGCAGTTTTTAAAGGTTCTCCCTGATTTATTGGCCGAATTAGAAAAGCATTAAAATCCTGTCGCGTTCCCTGGCTCTGGCCGAGTGCGTAGGTGAGCGTTCTCTTGTTATATGAAGAAGATATTATTGGCTTTAGGGCTTGTATTGGGGGGTTGTGCCCATCAGACCATCCCTCCTCCGCAGATTGTGGAAGAGCGTTGCATCATCTTCTGTATTGGTCATCTCTCCTACTGATTCTTTGTTGCAGGATTCTGTCCGGGTTTTGCTGCCTTTAGAGACGAGGATCAGAAACAGCCTCATGAATGTGGAGGAGCAATATAACAGGGCATCGGTCTTTGAGGAATCTGGAGAGCCTGATTCTGCGTGTGATGCGTATGGCCATTCTTTTTCCGCGCTTCTTGAGGCGAGGATTGCCGGGCTTGAGGATCCGCGGTATGATGCGCTTTTCACAAGCACATTTGATGGCTTGTTTGCTGATCTTAATAAAAAATTGAATGGCTATTATGAGAGTCCGCTCGTGGCAAGCGCTGAAGAGTTGGCTCAGGTGGATTCTTTGAGTTTTGGAATAGCTGCTCCTGCTGATTCGGCTATTGCCCTGATGAGAAAAGATGCCTTTCCGATCGTTGCTGATGAGCCTTTGGTGAGGAATTATCTGGAGCTTTTCCAGAAGGAGCCAAGGCGGACGTTTCTTCAGGAATCGTTTGACAGGAGTGCTCCTTTTCGTGAGATGATAAGGTCATATGCAAAAGAAAAGGGTTTTCCTGAGGAAATGTGGTTGGTCCCAGTGGTTGAGAGTGGATATAAATTAAAAGTGCATTCTACTAATGCAGCTATTGGTTTGTGGCAGTTCATGGCTCCGACGGCAATGGGGGGTATGGTCTTCGCTTGAATGAGTGGCTGGATGAACGCGGGGATCCTGAGAAGGCGACGCTGGCTGCTCTTACCTATCTTGATGAGCTTTATTCCTGGTTCAATGACTGGTCTCTTGCGCTTGCAGGGTATACTCGTGGCGAGTTTGGTATGAGTGGTGATATGGTGAGAAACAGGATTGCAGAATTCTTCGATCTTGCTAACTCGCGAAGCATCAATGGAGAGACCAAGGATTTTGTCCCGCAGATCTATGCTGCGATCCTCATTTCACGAGAACCTGAAAAGTACGGGTTTGTCATCCCTGATCCTGTCGTAGCATCTGCAGATACGATTGCAATCGATTATATGGTTGATCTTGCTGTTGCTGCGAAAGCTGTAGGAAAGACAGAAGATGACCTGAAGGCTCTCAATCCTGAGTTGCGTCGCTGGGTGACACCAAAGATCTCTGATGAGTATCCGGCATTCTCTTTGAAGCTCCCGCCTGGGACGAAAGACGAGTATGTTGAAAACATCAGCATAGTTGAGGATAAGACTCCTGTCGGGCGGGACAAGTACATTGTCAAGAAAGGGGACACGCTTGATAGGATCGGCAGGAAGTTTGGCGTCGGCTATAAGAGTATCATGGCGTGGAATGATCTGAAGACGACAGTCATCCGGCCTGGCCAGGCGTTGTATATCAGGAAGAAGTGATAAGAAGTGGTCAGTTCAGATTTCTTTGTTCTCACCCTTTTTTGTTCTCCTCTTCCAGAAAATCGCTCACGGTCAGTATTTTTATGCCACGATATTCTTTTAAGGATAAAAGATCATCATCTCCTGTGATGATGTATTTTGTGTTGGATTCTATTGCGGCTTCTATGAGCATATTGTCAGTGGGGTCTCTTACGACATTAATCTCTTTTTCTGTTTCGATGATTGTGGACACTTCTGATATGATTGCATGAAACCTGTTTATTTGTTCTTCACTGAATTTGAATCGTGGGTACTTGAGGACTCTTCTGATCTCGATGAGCTGTTTGATTGAGATGAAATTCGCCTTTGGTTACTTGTTCAAATAATGCTCTTGATTTTCCTTTCTAGCCTAGTGCGGAAATGAGATTATTGGTATCTATGATTATCTTTTTCTTGCCCATCTAATAGCATCACCAACGTCTTTTCTTTTGATGTGGTTTTGTTTGAACTGCTCCTCTATTTCATTCGCAAGGGAATTAAACTCCAGAGTCACTTTTGGTATCTCAATTCTTTTAAATACTACTCCCTCTTTGATTGGAAATGCGACAAATCGTTCCCCTTCCTGCAATCCTGCCATCTCTCTAATGGTTTGGGGGACAACGAGCTGTCCCTTTGAAGACATTTTTACGATTTCGGTTTCAGACATGGTTATCACCTGTTAAACAGTTAAATTGTTAAACTATTTAAATGTATCGATTATTTTTTCTCGAGTGGTTCGTCATGTATTTCAAGAATACCTCTCCCGCTCTGGCAGGAATCAGCTGAGCATTTCGCCAGGACTTTTGCCATGACTAGTCAGGGCTTTATGCTGCGCTATCGCGCATCTCTATGACAATATTTATTAACGATATCTCTCCCCTTTGCTGGATGGCGACTCTTGTGGCGTGTCTTTCTGTAGGCAAGGGCACTTGGCAGCCTGTGCATGATCTTATTGCGACAAAGGCTTTTGAGAAGGTCGTTCTCGTCGCGAGTCAGTTTGCAAAGGAGAATTATCCGAACAAGTTGGGAGCAGAATTGATCGTTCTTGATCCCTCCCGTCCGATTGACGAGAATATTGCATTCCTTGCAGCAGAGTTCAAGAAGATCCCTGACATGGAGGTCGGACTGAACCTCATCTCAGGCACTGGCGTCGAGCACATGGCAGTCCTTGCAGCGCTATTGAAGTGTGGTCTTGGGGTGAGGCTTGTCTCTGTAAATGCGGGTTCTGTGCATGAGTTATGACACAGTGTATATGCTTCGGATTCCCCACCATATAGCAGCATCTGTTTTGGAAGGATTTGAACCTTTCATCCTAGTGAGGTTGAGTGTAGAGTCGAGAACAAGGTCGAGGTTGAGTTTCTTGTTGCTTTTCTTCATGAGAAGGATTCGTTGGTCGGAATTGTGTGGACTTTTTTTGAAGCTTATTCCTTTGATTCGCTTCAGATAGGTACTTACCTTGATGAACCTGCCTTTGCGGTAGATGATAAATCTGGGTGTTTCAGGATGGGATCTGATGAAGTCTGGTGCGTGTGGTTCTGGTGCAGTGTCTAGGTGTAGGAATGCTCTGCCACTTGGTTTTAAGACTCGCCATATTTCTTCGATCAGCTTTGCTTTGTCTTTGACATAGTGTATTGAAACCTGGCTTATTGCCATGTCGAAATAGTTATTAGGAAATGCAAGTCCTTCTCCTGCATCATAGAAGTGTGCATGAGGAACGTTATATATTGGAATACCAAACAATTTTGCATTGTTAATGAAATCAGACTCCTTATGCATGTGTCCTTTCCTGACATTGTTGATGCCGTGGAGTTCGATGGTTGGGAATGCTGCTTGCAATTCGAGAAGGCATTTACCTTCACCAAATCCTAACTCAATAATTCTGACTTTCTTTTTTTTCTTGATTCTTTCTTTGATTTGGGTACGTAAGTCAACTCCGAATCGCTCTTCCATCTGGGAAAGTCCTCTTTTACGGTACCAAAGATCATCTTTCGCTCGCATACACTCGAAATCCTCCTCTTTTCGCGATTGTTTTCACGTTCCCGAAGACTTCCTTCATCTTCTTCTCGAGCATTTTTCCGCCTTTTGCGTGGCGTGCGACTATGTAAAGTGTTCCTTTCTTGTTGAGATGCGCGTGGCTTCCTTCGATCATGGCATAGCATACTTGTCGTCCTGCTGCGTAGGGTGGATTGGAAAGGATAGTGTCAAATGATTCAGGAATGTTCGTGAAAATGTCTGACTGTCGAATGTCTCCCTTCAATTTCAGATGCTCAAGGTTCTGCTTGGTAACTTCTACCGCCCGGGAGTTGATGTCTGAGAAGATGACAGATAAATTCTTGTGGCGGCGAAGGAGTGCGATGCCGACAACGCCGTATCCGCAGCCAAGATCAAGGACAAGTCCTTTGGGTTGCGTGTTCTCAATGAGGAGTCTCGTCCCGAAGTCCACTTCGTCCTTAGAGAACAGCCCGGATGCTGTAGATATGGAAAATGAATCGTCTTTAAGGAGTACATCCACTGTCTGTAGGCGGAAAAGCGAGTTCTGATCTTGTGAGAAATAATGGTCCTGCTTAACCTTCGGTTTTCGATTGTTAGCAGATTGCTGTTCGCCGTGAGCTGTGTTATCTGCTGCCATGTCTCATCTTCTCGATGTCTGCGATGAATCGTGCGATGGTTTTTGCCACGTGCTCTTTCTGTGTCTTGAGGATTCTTGCTGCCTCGTCGAGGGGATCGCCGGAGAATTCTTCTGTTGATGTGAGTTGGAATGGCGGTATTGTCTCTCCTTTTTTCTTGCGTTTTCCTGCTTCCTTCCAGGTCGTGAAGAGCTCTTGCGCGCGTCCTGGTATCTGTTCTGGCGTGCAGTTGAGCAGTTTCGTAATCTCTGTGAGGATGCCCCCTTCATGTCCCTCGTGCCTGTTTGCTGCTTCTCCTGCGACGAATTCTATGCGGATCACGCCGTCTTGTATCTTTGTGGTCCTGATGATCTTGATCTTGTACACGTCTCCTGTCACGTCGAGGTGTGTTCCTCCGCAGGCTTCGACGTCAAAGTCCTGGATGTTCACTATGCGAAGTTTTTTCCCTGGAACCGCTCCTCCCTGGTAGATGGCAAAGCCGTGGGTGTGTTCTGCGATGTTCCTGTCGAGGAAGGACTTGTAGATGGGTCTGTTTTCCTTGATGATCCTGTTTGCCAATTCTTCTATTTTCTTGATCTCGTCGTCTGTGAGGTTGTCGTAGTGGGTGATGTCTAGTCGTGCTTTTTCTGGTGTCTTTGCAGCACCAGCCTGCCAGACGTGCTCGCCGAGTATTTTTTTCGCTGCGCCGTTTAAGATGTGCGCTGCGGTATGGTGCTGTGCGAGTTGTGTTCTCCTGTCAAGGTCTATATGGCAGCTTACCTTATCTCCTTTCTTGCATGTCGGTTTTTTGGAGAGTGTATGGATGACAATTCCTCCTTGCTTGAATACGCCGACGACCGGGATGTTATTGATGGTTCCTACGTCGTGAACCTGTCCTCCGCTTGTGGGGTAGAATGCGGTCTCGTCGAGGATGATGTGCGTGTCGATTATCCGTAGGACGAATGCGTTGAAGTCGATAAGGTTCCATTTATCATAGTAGAGGATGGTTGTGTCGGGAATGCTTTCGAGGGCGAGTTTTTCTTCTCGTTTCGTCTGGGTCTTCTTTGTGCCTGCCTGTTCGTGGCGTTCTGTTATTTGTGCATAGAAGTTATCAGGCATCTTGATTTCCTTTCCGAGTTTTTTCCCTTCTGTGACCAGTTCTTCCGGGCTGATGCCCTGGGAGTCGTAGAGTTCTGGCATCTTCTCCATGATCTCTTTTTCGCTTTTCTTTTCAAGGAGGGTTTTGATGAGTGCGGTGTTTCTTTCCTTGTTCTGCAGGTATTTTCTTTTTTCGACAGCAAGGATATTTCCTACGAGTTCTTTTTTTTCGTTGAGTTCTGGGTATTGGGGTTTTAGGTATTTTGCGTGCAGTTCGATGACCTTGTCAAGGTCAATGTCCCAGCCGTACTTTTCCATGAATGATTGGATCCTTCTGTACAGCACGCGCAGGTTGTAGCCGCCGCTCACGTTTCCGGGTAGCGCACCATCGCCTATGGTGTAGAGGAGTGTTCGGGTATGGTCGCCTATGGAGTAGAGTGCGCTTGAGGAAAGGACATTTGTCTTGAGGGTTTGCACGTCGTAGCCGATCCTTTTGGCGATTGTCTTCCAGGTCTCGTCGATATTGTCAACTTCGTCGATGTTGAGCATGCCTGAGTAGGGGATGAATGCCTGCATGAGTCTCTTGTCCTGTTTGACGCCGCAGGTCTTGAAGAGGTGGGAACAGACGGTGGGAAAGTTCACATCGTAGCTTGTCGGGCTTCCTGAGAGGAGCCATGAGGGGCGTTCCTGTCCCATTCCCATGTCGAGGATCTTGAGCTTGAGCTCTTTTCCTCCTGTTGGTGTTGCTTCGTACATCATGTATACCTGGTTTCCGACTTCAAGTCCCTGAGAGAAGAATTCAAGGCAGGGCCCGTAGTTGCCACCTCCTGCCCATGCGTCTTCGTGGATGACGAAGTCGTTAGGCTTGAGTTTCATGCCTTTCGTGTACCATTCAAAGTAGTCTTCAAAGAGTTCAGGCTGGTTGAACCGTTCTTTTGGGAGGAATGCGTGTTGGCCGATCATGGTGAATCCGGTGTAGTGGCGGCCGGTGATGCCGACGTTGTCGATGTCGTTGAACCGGATGCAGGTCTGTGGCACGATGAGTTTTTCTGCTGGGGCTTCGACGTCTCCACTCACGACGTAGGGCTGGAAGTCGGCGATTGAGGCAAGCGTGAAGTCCATGGTGGGATTCCACCTGGCAACTGAGGGGTAGCGCTTGATCGAGGCATATCCTTTTTTCACAAAGAGTTTTTCAAAGCGCTTCCACACTTCGATAAAGTCCACGTCCTCGCGCTTTTTTCCGATGAATGAGTAGCCGCCTTCGCAGGAGGGCTCTCCGCATACCTCTCGTTCTTCCTGGCTCCAGAATTGGCGCTTGCACGTCTTGCAGGTGTGCCGAAAGAATCCGAGGCTTTTCAGCTTGAGTGTGGGGTAGAATTGTTCGTATTTCTTTGCGATGGTCTTCTTGAATTCCTCTTTAAGTTCCTTGTCACCCATGAGAATATGTTAGTTACTGGTCTCTTTTAAATGTTGCGACAAGAATGGTTGTATCCTGTGATTGTCTGCTGTCTTTATCTTTTGGTCAGTTCTGCTTTTCCTGTGACGATCTTTGTGTATTTGCCGAAGTCTGAGGCGATGTAGGTGATGTTCATGTAGACATCGATATTATTATATGATCCAATGGGGCATTTCATTCTGATGGTGCGTTTGGACCCTGCTATCCATGGTGTGTTGGGGTTGAGGCCGCACTTATCAGCCAGGCAATAGTCTTTTGAATCACACTCGGTTGTTTTTGTTTTTCCCACCAGTTCAAGTTGTTTTGGTGTGATGTCCTGGCGGAATCCGTTGACGAGGACGAGCACGATGAAGTCGCCCTGTATTGCTGCTTCTTTGCAGGTGATTCCTGAATCGAACCAGCAGCTGTCGCTTTTGAGAAATTTCGGGTTGATGATGCCAAA
>JBDRSD010000079.1:0-2369 GCA_043825215.1 Nanobdellota archaeon | reverse complement strand
TCTGACAGTGAACCTTCAATGAATATTCATTCCAGATGACGTGATAGAAACCATTTTTTATCCCCTTACGAATATGTAGGGTGCAAATGTTATAAAAGCCCAGATATTAAGGGTGGACTCCTGAACTTTAAGTTACATGTTGTTAGGACAGAATCTGGCTTTTTGTGAGCTGACATCTATAAACTGGGATTCTAAAGCCAATGGTTCTTCCGGATATTTATTTCTTTCCAATCCACAATCCATCCCGGACGCTGACCTGGACATGCGACCTCGCCCCCTTCTTCGAGATAGAGCTTGACTGCATTCCTCAGGCTTTCCCATTCTTCGTCTGTAAAGTCTTCGCGGTTCATAACAACCATAAATCTGTGCCTGCTTAAATGCATTGTATCACAAAAAGCCATACAATTCTTGTGATGATTTGGGACTCTGATTGAAATGTCAGAAATCGCTTAATCGCGATCTCCGTGCTTCAGCGCGAAGTTATAGTGGGTGACACAATAACTTGAACATTAGATAGGTCACCCACTAGATAGTCAATGGCGAGAATTGTTCAATTAATTACGTCATTGACTATAGATGAGCGATTCCGAGAAATGCAAAGCATTTCTGGTGCCAGTAAATTCGAGGGATTTACTCTGCATGATCAAGAAATGATGAGACTGATGAGAACAAATCACGCCAAAAAATAACCACTAAATAGTGGTTAAAATATCGAAACATTTATATACTAGTTATGTCACTATATAGTAACAACGTATGAATTTGGTATACGTTCGAGACGACAATGGCATCACAAACATATACTATAACAAAGAAGATCGCAAAGCAAGGGAATAAAAGTATCTTGGTCATTCCCACATTCCTCAGGGAAGAAATCAAGCCACACTCCATAGTCAAGGTAACAATCGAAGTCATCAAGGAGGCACCATGACACAAGAAAGTCCATTCAAAGCAATCGTTGATCTCGAATCCCCAGAATACGTCAATACCACCACCGTATCAACACTGGCAGGCATCCCCCTCACGCTTGCAGAGAATATCAAGATAGGACTTGCTGCCAGGCTCAATGCAGGAATAGCAGGAAGCGCAGGAGACGGAAAGAGCCAACTCCTTGCAGACGTCCAAAGCTGGCTCGGTAACAATGCAGGATATGTCCTAGGAAGAAACGACCTCGACATAAAAACACTCTATCGAAAACTCCAATTCAGAAAACTCACCCAAGCCATGGAACAAGGAGGCGAAGTCAGCCAACAGGATCTTTCGGCAATCACCGAAGCAATCCATCTCCCACTCATCATCGTCGAAGAGATCAACAGGTGCGTTGAAGTCGTCCAGAACCAGTTCTTCAACATCTTTGAGGGGTTCATAGAACTAGACGGTAAGATTTACCAACTCGGTACAACATTTACCAAAGAACAGACAGGAATCATCGCAGTTAGGTACAGCGTCGGCCTCTGGACAGCAAACTTCGGCAACGGGGATTACTCAGGAACCTCGAGTATGGATAAGGCACTCAAGGAAAGGTCTCACCTCATCATCAACACGGACAACTTCCAGGCAGGAGGAGAAAACCGCGAAGACCTCGACGGCATACTCTTAAAAAGCAAAGGAGAAGTCCGCCTGAAAAGACAGGAATCACCAAAGGACCACACCCTTGAGTTTGCACGCGCATTCGCATACCTCTGTGAGCAGGCAGGCAAAATGGACGGACGCGATGCGGCCTACGAAGCACTCCTCTTCAGATATCTCAAACGAGGACTCGACTACATCCCTGTAGACTCAGCAAAGAATTCCAAAAGAGTCATGGCAGAGGTCTGGTCTGCGAAAGCAGAAGAGGACAACATCGGAGGGACAGAAGAAGAAAAACTTCTCTATCGCGTGGTCTCGCCTGCAAGCACAAGAAGCGCGCTCACCATCCTCCAGCTCGCACGAAGCATGAGAGAATACGTTCGTGCAAAAGACCCAAATGCCCAACCAGAAGTAGTGGAAAGCGTGATCGAGGCATTCAAGCTCGTCGCGCCCTACTCAGGAATCATCAAGAACCCGCAGCGCGTCAGGGAAGACTTCGTCGGCAACGACTACCTCGCAGCACAAGCAGTCGCAGGAATAATTAAAAAGAAAATGGAGGATAACAAGGATCTTCTCGACGCCATAGCCCACTACAAAGCACAAGGACAACCCCTGCCTAGAACTGTCCTTGACGAATGCAAGCACGACCTGGATTGCCTACAATGAAACCTAACCCGTATTCCGGATTCAGACTGTCTCCTGAGGAGATTGCGAGGAACAAGTACTTGACACCACAAACACCACCAAGTCCTGACGCTCCTCCTGACGAACCAGCAAACCACACAACTATTACAGGAACA
>JBDRSD010000078.1:0-21582 GCA_043825215.1 Nanobdellota archaeon | reverse complement strand
ATCAAGCTAAAGAATGTCGGACGGGCGAGAGCAAGACTCATGCACAAGAACGGCATACGTTCGTTGTCAGATGTCAGAAAGGCCGATCTTCTCGTGCTTTCAAGGATTCTTGGCCCGGGAATCGCAAAGGATGTGAAGAGGCAGGTGGGGGAGAAAGGGGATGACAAGTCACAGCAACCGCTCTGACTGGTTGCATTCCCAGGTTCAGGCATAGGGGTCGACGAATGCTTCCCTGAGGGAATCTTCGTAGTGGATGCGGTTGATAAGAACTGCAAGTTCCTCTTCCAATGGAAGCGTCTGGAAATAAGGCAGGGATTGTGCAAGTTCTGAAGAGTGGGGGATGGAATTTGTTACTGTGAGAGATTTCAATCCGCATTTTTCCTGGAGGTATTGGAGCCTGTCCACTGCAGGCATTGAGAAGAGGCCGTGTGTTGCTGCGATGTGGAGTTCATCAAAGAGGATTTTGGGATTGTAAAGTTTCATGTCCATAAGCTTTTTGCCAAGCGCGTAGACGCTTCCGGCTGTGCTGATGATGTCATCGAAGACGAGAGCGACCTTTTTCCCTTCGAGGTCTCCTACGATGTTGTTGATTTCCACGTCATGGGCGCTCTTTCGTGCCTTTTCTGCGACGGCGAGTGGAAGCTTCATCTTTCCTGCGATGACCTTTGACTGCACTGTCGCCCCTGGGTCAGGGGAGATGACAATGGCATCAGTCCTTTCTCGGTAGTCTGAGAAGTGGTTGACCCAGCGCTTTATCATGTCAATCTCGTCGACGGGGATGTCATAGAATCCCTTGATCTGCGCGACGTGGAGGGTTCCTGTGACGATCTGGGTGATTCCTGATGCTTGAAAAAGCGTTGCGATGAGTTTCGCTGAGATGGGCTGGCGCTTTCCAAAGTCCATCTTGTCCTGCCGCGAGTAGGGATGGTAGGGGATAATCAGGGAGATGTTCTTTGCCGCGTGGCGCTTGATAGCGTCGGTGAGGATGAGCGCTTCCATGAGATTGTCGTTGATGCTTCGTCCCGAGACAGGATCATAGAGCTGTTGTATGATGTAGACATCGAGTCCTCGGAGGGTCTGGGATATGTCTTCCACTTGGATTTCCGCATCAGGGAATGTGCTTATCGCCGCTTTTCTGGGTTCTATCCTTCTGCTGCTTTTCTTCTCTTCGAGCATCCGGTTGTAGGCGTCTGATATCTTTCCTGCGATCGTCGCTCCTGACCTGCAGGGGAGAATGGCAAGAGGCCCTCGCAGTGACGGCCCGCGCGTCTCTTCGTGGTATTCTTCAGGCGTTATGAAATGGTAGGATAGTTTTTCCGGTATGGTAATCACCCTCTGATGACCGTGGAGAAATCGCCATCATTTAAATATGTTACTCCCGGGAAGAGAGGAGCAGTTTTGTACCTTGTTCTCCTGGATAAGATATGGATAAGGTATTTATACCAAAAACCCCTTCTGTTCTTGCATGCAAAGGACAATTGTCGGAATCGACCCAGGAACGACCACCGCATTTGCAGTCCTCGACCTGAAGGGCAGTCTCTTGCATGTCGAGTCCCTACGGGTGCATGATAGTGCCGAGGTCATCAAGAGGATCATTGCTTACGGAAAGCCAATCCTTGTCGGATGTGATAAGAGAAACCCTCCTGAGGCTGTAGCAAAGATTGCACGAAGCCTTGGCGGACGTCTGATTTCTCCTCTGGAGGATTTGAAGTATGATGAAAAACGTTTGCTTGTCAAAGAGAAGACGAGAAACGATCACGAGTTTGACGCGATTGCATCTGCCCGCCATGCCCAGGAAAAATATGCTCCTCTTTTTGAGAAGATTGAAAAGGTTCTTGATAAGCAGGACAAACGTGTTCTTGCTGATGAGGTCAAGGAGTTTCTTATAAAGAATGAGGAATTGAATATCAATGAGGCAATAAGCATTCTTGAGGCAAAGGAAGAGAAACTAGAGAGGAAGAAGAAGCGAGAGAAGGAATATTCGCCTCTGGCAAAGCTGAAGGATGAATTGTCAGTCATGGAAGAAGTCTTTTCCCTGAAAAAGGAAGAGAATCAGGCATTGAAGAGGCGGCTTCGCGAGTTTGAAAAGAGACGTGCAACTCCATCGAAATCGCGCGATGATCTCTTGAGGGAGAAGGAGGAAAGGATCCATTTTCTGACAAGGAAACTGCAGGAATCCTGCGAGTTGGTGCAGAGAAGAGAGAAGGAAATACGTGAATGGAAGAATTTTCTTGCAGGCATCGGTCAGGATTATGTCGTCGTGAAAAAAGTTGCCGACCTAGAGACTTATAAAAAAGGGCGTTTGCATGATGAGATCATCTTTGTCGAAAAGGCAGATGGCGCGTTAGATGATGTATCTTCTCTTCGCATCATTATCACAAAGGATGTCCCCAGAAATCACAAAGGAATCATTTTTCTGGATGCACGTCTTTTTGGATTAAAAGAAAAAGAAGATTTTGTCTTGGTGAGGCGTGAAGAGCTTGATTCTGCATTGGCAAAGAAAGAGGTGCTTTCAAAGATCATCAAGGACTATCAGGCATCCAGAAGGTAAAGTCCTTTGTTGTGGATGACGACTTTTATTTTTTCTCCGAGTGAATATTTTTTTGTGGGTTTGTTCTGTATGGGTTCTGATTGGTATGTCTCTGGATGTATTGCTTCAAGAGGTTGGATGTGGGAGATGGTCGTCTTATGTACTTGCAGGATGGGGAGGTCTTTGGCATAGGTGATCTTCACCCGCTTCCCTGTAGCAAGGCTTGTTCCGGATATGGTTGCAAGGGTTGTGACAAGGACTGGCTCACCATGCCAGATGATCACGTCCCCCTTGTCAAAGTGAGGCAGTTCTATGAGAACATTGAGGCGATAGATGTCTTTACTCGTCTGGCTGTTTCGTGAGAAGAGCTGAGGATTTGCTGAGATGATGCCTCCGAATTGGTTTCGTATCTTGTGCGCCATGTTGTTCATCTTGCGCTTGTCTGTGACGTAGAGGTCGACGCCATTTTTTTGTTCGGCAACCCTTGTTACATGGAAGTCTTTTTTGGCAAGGTATCCTTGGACGAATGCGAATGCCTTGTCCATGACAGATTGGTTTGTTGTTCTGATCTGAAGCACGCCTTCGAAGTATTCTGTGCGTTGTTGTTGGCAGGTTGGACAGGTCTGGGGGGTGAGGGTGAGCATGAGTTGTGTCTTTTGGTTGTTCTTTTGGAGGATGAGTTCGTGTGTTTCTTGCCGTTTGGAAACAATTGGAAGGGACTCTTCAATCTTACAGACATATTTTTTTTCAAGGAGTGTTTTCAATGCTTTTTTTTGCCAGCGATTCTGCCAGATGACGCTTTCGCAGGAGCACATGGGAATGGAGAGCTCCAGCACTTTCTCGTCAATCCTTTGGCATGTTGTGCAAAAGGCTCCTTCTCGTATACTGTTTCCGCATTTGACACAGAACTTCATGAGGAAAAGAAAAAGAGTATGGATTTATAAGTTTATTCGTAATTATTTCGTGTGGTCTTATTGACTATGCTAAAAGCCATTTCCACACAGGATATATAGTAATATTTTTTGCATTAATTGTCTCCTCTTGTTCCATCGTGAGAATGAGCCCGTTCTTAAGTTTATACTTGTGCATAGCATTTTGCAATCCCTCAATCTCTCTTTTCTTGGTATCGGGGTTGCTCAGGTCTAAGCATACCTGTATTGCCTGGGCAATCTGTAAGCCGTCCTTCAACACAAAATCGCACTCTTTTTTGTCAAGATGGTAATAGACTTCCTTATTTTCCCTGAGCAATTGAAGATACACTAAATTCTCTAACCGTTTTCCCTTATTCTCTGTAAAGTTGAATGCTATTGTTTTAAGGAAACTGTTGTCTCCCGCATATGGCTTTGATGATGATACTTTTTGCTTTGCCACAGAGTAGTCAAATCTCTCGACAGTGTAAAGCAAAAAGGCATTCCTGAAATAGTCTATATAGTTTTTTATAGTGCTCAAGCTCTTTATTCCGGTGACTTGCTGTAATGTTGAGTAGGAGTATTGCTTTCCGACATTTGAGAAGAGATAGAGAAGGAGGTCTTTGATCTCTTTTATCTGTTTTATCCGGTACCTGTTCAATATGTCCTTGTTGAGAATATCCTCAAAATACTGCTTTGAGAGCTCCAAATCGTCATTCCGTATCACTAAAGGAAATCCCCCCTTGGCCATATAGTCTTTGAAATGCCGAAATATCGTGCTTATCTTTACTGATGTCATATGTTTTGTGAAGGCAACATTATGTAGCAGGAGATACTCTTTGAAAGAGAACGGGAATAATCTCAGGACTTTGTTCCGTCCGGTAAGGTATGTTGATATTTCTGAACTGAGAAGGTTTGAATTTGAGCCCGTTATGAACACTTTAATGTCCTGTGCATAGAGGTTGTTGACCCATCTTTCCCAATATTGTATGTTTTGTATTTCGTCTAAAAAATAGGTTATTTTGCCCTTTCCAAAAAGTTCTATTGCGATACTTTGGACATCCTCAAAGTTTTCCGTGCTAAAATCAGTGAGTCGTACGTCATCAAAGTTCATATAAAGTTTCGTGCCCATTATTTTCTTCGATATTATTTTTAGGAGAGAGCTTTTCCCGCATCGCCTTATGCCTGATATGATCACTGCCTCGTTTCCTTTCAGATTAAGTGTAATATCTCTGTCTATCAAATCCTCTGTATTTTTGAATAAATCCTGTTGGTCAATAATGACCTGCCTCAGCTTGTTTTTTTCCATGATATAGCAGAAAGCGCATCTTATTTATAAATCTTTCTTTATCATTTAATAACTGTTTATAAACAGATATAAAATGAAGATATAGTATCTGGGCAAACAAATAGAAAGGATATTATCTGATGATCGGAAATGCCTTTGCCGAGAAGTAGTCTTCGATTATATGCTTGTGGGTTGCGACGAGCTGGTATGAGAAGATGTCCTGTATTTTGACAAAGCGCAGGTCGAGGGATTCGTCGCTTATGCGAAGATATGGCAGGGATTCTAAGGTGAATCCGAAGATTGCTGTAATTGATCGATTTGATCCCTTGTGTGGACGATAGATGATGCGGGAAGGATGGGAGAAGATTCCGATGAGTCGGGGATGGGAGAGGTCAAGTCCGGTCTCTTCTTTTATCTCGCGAAGCACGCATTGTTGAGCATCCTCGTCTTCAGCAAGACTTCCTCCGACAAGACCCCATTCGCCATTGTCTTTGCGCTGTTCAAGGAGGATGGAGTCTTTATAGCGGATGATTGCCGCGCAGCCGAAGTGGTAGGGAAGATCTGGCTTTGGCGCGTTGACATCTTTATAATGAAATGTTGGTTTCATATTTTTTAGTGAATAGTGCTTGTTCATATAGTTTACTTAAAAAAACGGCTCGTTTGCAAGTTCGCTTTTTTTCTCGTCTAGCTCTTTGATTTATCGTCGCGACGTCATTGCAACAGACGATTGTCACATATCCTTTGATAGCAAGGCGGCCTCCGTGGCGCGGCGGCACCGGGTGCTCAGCAACGAGTTGCTGGCAATTTGTGCATACGCGCAAATGGTTGTCCATTTGGGTTTGGGTACCAAACACAAATTACCGGGTTTCCCGAGTACCGTCGGGGTGGTGCCGAAGGGCAAACCTGAGCAAAGTGAAGGTTTGACCGTCCGCTGCCTCAGAGGAGGCCGCCAGCAGAAAGAAGAATGTTGTTATCGTCGACGAAAAAACTTGCAAACGAGCCAAAAAAACAAAATCTTTTTAATGGGTTGATAGAACCGTTGTGTGATGAAGAAGGACAAGGGTGCCTCGTTGAGAAATCCGCAGGACAGGAGTAAACTCGTCAGGTTCTTGAAGAAGTCTTGGTATTTTATCTGGTATGACGATTCTTTCACGAGCTGGATTGTGAATCTCATCTTAGCGTTTGTCCTGATCAAGTTCATCATCTATCCTGGTCTCGGCCTCATTTTTGGGACGAGTTTTCCTATTGTTGCTGTGGTTTCTGGAAGCATGGAGCATGAGGGGGGTTTTGATGAGTGGTGGAAGAGTAATGCCTTTTGTGCTCCTCCGAATATGGGTGCGAGAAATCCATGTACCCAGGGCGAATGGTATCGGCAGTATAATATCACAAAGGATGAGTTCAAGACATATTCCTTTAAGAATGGCTTTAATAGGGGGGATATCATGGTCCTCTTTGGCATTGATCCTGGAAAGGTCAAGGTAGGGAATGTGATCGTGTTTGATTCCAATAAGCCCTATCCGATCATCCACCGGGTTATTAGGATCAGAAATGAGGAGACTGTCTATTTTGAGACCAAGGGTGATCATAACCAGAACCAGATCAATGACGGGCTCTTGAATGAGCGTGCAGTGACTGAGAGCCAGCTTCTGGGACGTGCTGTCTTTCGCGTGCCGTATCTTGGCTATGTGAAGATCTGGTTCACTGAGTACATCATGTATCCATTCCGCAGGTGATGCAGAAACTTTTTAAAGCGGTTGGGACTCTTTCGTTCCTAAGATGATGTTTTGCCCGAAGTGCGGCTCGATCCTGCGTCCGAAGAAGGACAAGACAAAGAAGGTTCTCTACTGTTCTTGCGGATATACGGCAAAGGATATCAAGGACACCCTTATTCAGGAGACGATGACAAAGGGAAAGAAGGAGATTGAGGTCGTGCCTGAGCAGGAGAATACCCTGCCGACGACTGATGTGGATTGTGCAAAGTGCAGGAACAAGCTGGCATTTTATTGGCTGGTCCAGACACGCGCTGGCGACGAACCAGAGACAAGATTCTTCAGGTGCACGAAGTGCAAACATACTTGGCGCGAGTATAGCTAAATGATTCTTAATGTCGTTGTCAAGCCAAACGCGAAAAAATCTGAGATCCTCGAACAAGGTGACGGTTTCTTGAAGGTCGCAATTGCTGCCCCTCCTGACAAGAACAAGGCAAATAAGGAGCTTATCCGGTTTCTCTCAAAACACCTGAAGAAGAAGGTGAGGATCAAGTCAGGTCTCTCAAGCAGAGAGAAAGTGGTTGAGGTCGAGGACTGATCAAAATGCATTAACTTTATATTTGTAAGGATATTTCACTTGATTATGCGTCCCATTCAAAAGCTACTACGTCTTGAACCCGTCAGCATAGAGTTTTTTTTAGAGCAAGTGGATTGGGGAGGAAAAGATATTGTAAATGTGGAGAAGGTAGATCTTTATGAGGTACCTGTCGAGACGATGGTACGTTTTTGCGGAACTCATTGGGCATCCATGTATGTTGTGAAGAAGATTTCTGATTCAGAGATTGTTATTAATCAAGGAGGAGATTACAGGAGACTTGCAAAGGGTCCTCTTGATGCAATTGGTTCTCGTGATCAAAGAGAATATGTTCGGGCAGTTGAGACGGGAAAGAGAGAAGACATAATGATAAAGGGGGGAGTAGTGGAGGTTGGTCAGACATATATACTTCCATATTTCCATACTCCTGGCGAGGGGATGACTCCTATCGACTATATTAATGTTAGGCAGGAAGTTTATTGTCAGATTCTTGTGAGATTCCCTGAAGAAAAGCATTGAAGATTTCTCTTGATGACTTCAGCAGAATTGTCAACCCCCATAAGCAGAAGTCCGTCAGCAGCAGTAAGTAGTCAACCGATTCTGGGCGATTGGAGTGGGTGTGGTGGGAATGACGGATGGGGACAATTCTACTTCTTTGATTTCCGCAGAGAAATAAGGTAGGTTATCGCAAATGCTAAAACTGCAATGATGAAGAATTTAAAAATCGTCAGGTTTCTCGGGCAATTAGTGTCTCCACAATAGTTTCCAAAATATCCAAAATAGAGGACAGACACGATGAGAAAGATCACGACAAATATGAGGATGAATATATTCTTCTTCATTGCTTCTCGTATTTCTCCACTTCGTCGTTGAGGACGGCGAGTTCCACTCCTGCGTCCTTGAAGAACAGGCGGGTGGTTTCGGCTGCGTGGTATTTCTTTTCGCAGACGACGTGCTTGATGCCTGCGTTTATTATTGCCTTGCAGCAGTCAAGGCAGGGTTCCATCTTGCAGTAGATGGTCGCGCCGTCGATGGCAATGCCGAACCTCGCTGCCTGCACGATCGCGTTCATTTCTGCGTGTGTAGTTCTTACGCAGTGCTGGCTTGCATTCCCCTCTTTATCATACACGGTTTTCATGAGGTGGCCGGCTTCGTCGCAGTGGGGGAGGCCGACAGGGCTTCCTGCATATCCTGTGGAGAGGATGCGTTTGCCCTTGACCAATACGCAGCCAACTTTTCCTCTGTCGCAAGTGGAGCGAGCTGCTACGGCATGTGCGATGTTCATGAAGTAGTCGTCCCAGCTGAGGCGTTCGTCTGGTTGTTTTTTGTCCATGGGAGTGGATATGCTCTTCTCTTAATAAAGATGCTGTTAGAATTTCCGTAAAAAATCCTATTTTTTCTGGCCTTTTTTGATGATCTCTTCGATCTTGGCATTGATGCCGAAGACGTGTGTCGGGTAGACGATGGAGAAGTCAAGCTCTTTCATGAGCATTGATAATTCTGAGATTGCCTCTATTGCTTTCTTTCGCTTCTCGCCTTGTTCGTGCGCGAAGATCTCCCGCGCTGCTGCCCTCTCAAACTTGATTTCGAAAGGGGAATACACGCCGACGAGGACAAAGTCCTGGCGTTCCCGAAGGGCAGCGAGTTCCTCAGGCGAGGTGATGCTGTCGATGACAGCATTTTCCTCTGAGATCTGTGCGAGGATCCTTTTCACCCAGACTGATTTCCCATCTTTTCTGATAAATGCCTCTGCGATCTTTCGTTTGGACTCTTGCCTTGTCAGCCCCTGCTTTTTTGCCTCTTCTTCAATCAGGAGGAGTGGGGAATAGTAGGCAAATCCTCTGGAGATGAGGTTTGTTGCAACTTCTGCCCGTCCAGGGATGCTTGTTCCGCAAAGTCCGATGATCATTCGTATATGTTCGGGAAGAGATAAGTATAAAAAGTTTGCCTTGTTTTCTTTTTACCATTCGTGAATGAGGATAAAATATGGGAGATGTAAAGCCACAGATCATACTGGAGGAATTAGGTGGACGGCCTTATCGCTGGGAGGCATATAGCGAGGAGGATACCGGCCTGCGGGCTATCGCACTTCTTGATAGGAGGACAGGACTGGAACTTGTCTCCATCATTCCGAATCCGAAAAAACGGGTGGCTGCGCATCGGGCGTGGGCTGGCGCGAGGCACTCGCGCTCTCCAGGGACGACCATTGATATCCTTGTGGAGATGGGTGAGAAGGGTATTGACCCCGATAAGAAACTTGAGGATACTTTCAAGAATTATGGGCACGCATCTGTTGCAGACATGGCACGTTTTGATGTGCATTTCAATAATTGTCCCATGCATCTGCCTCTGACTATTTTTAATTATGGATCTATCAATTCTGGTCAGGAGAAGTCGACCCGGTATCAGAAGCGTTTTGGCAAGGCGATCTTGCAGCCGCTTGAGGAGATGCTTCCAGGCATAAGCATTCTGCCTGAGCTTGCCGAACAGTATGAGCAGCTCGGAATCCTCTCACTGCAGCTTTTTGAGAAGCACAAGGAGCGATTAACACATGCCTTTGTTGATTTTTATCATCCGGAAACACCGAAGGAGAAGTCGTCGTTGGATAGTCGCGTGCTTGATTGTGTGCGGTATTTTCTCTTGCTTGGGCAGGGCACTGGTTTTGATTTTGAAACGAGTGCACGGGATTGGGGGCGCCTGATTTCACGCTTGAAGGCATCACGCTTGGAGTATTATCAGCGTGTCGGTGATCAGTTGGAAGCCCTTCTTTCACCTGATGCAGAGACAGAAGAATTGCTTCGTTTTCGTGCTGAGGCCAAATCATTATTGTTTGATACTGGTGCAGATATAACTATTCGGCAGAATCTCTCTGAGTTAAAAAAATATCTGGAAAGCTTTGATTTCCTACAGGATAAGGAGAGGATATCACAGGACGGTTTTGTTCCTGATAACGTGGATTTGGTGGATTATTGTTCTTCTGTCGCTGATAAGATGGTTGCCCAGTATGTGCTCTCCATCTGGCCTGATCTTGCATATGCGCCTTTGCTTGTTGACTTATACGCATTGCCTGTTGAGGTGAAGGAAAATATGAGTAGGATTATTTTCAATGGTCAGGATCATGTGAAGGAGATGCCTGAGATTGCGGCAACAAGAGAAATCACGCTCATCGTGAAGGGGTATCTTGGGGAATTGCGGGATTTCAATCGTCACAGGGCGTGGTCGAGGTTTGTGCAGATGCCTTCCAATTTGTATGCGAATGAGTGGACTGCTGATATGGCGGATAAGATGATCAGCCTTGGTTTTGGCCTTCCTGCATATTTACAGGATATTTCTGCCTTCCAAAAGCAGCGTGAAGAGTTTGAGGGTGATCTTGTGAAGTATTATGAATCCTTATCTGGCTTTGTCGAGAATGTAAGGAAGGCTCTTGGAAAAGATGCTGACTATGCGTTTGTCCAGAATGTCCTCCCGCTTGCCCACCAGGTGAACTTGTGGATGCATGGGGATCCAAAGCAGGCAAGCTATCTGTCCAGTCTTCGTGTCCGGCCTGGCGGGCATATCAACTATCGCTTGCTTACGTTTGATGCGTGCAACCTTATCGCAGACAGCGATCCCTATCTTGAGGGCTTGCGCATGGAAAGATGTCCGGATCCTGCGAATCGTGAGGAATTTTTTGCTCGATCATAATGTGGGTGTGTGAGGTGATTTCATGGATATTTACATAGCGACGCCTGTGAGTGCTCCGGACTTACAGGAGGATATTGGAAAGCTGATTTATGACACGGTTAAAGACGAGCATAATGTTCTCACAGCTCATCTCTTCAAGGAAAATGTGCTTGCGTATGAAGAGGAGTGGATGGCTCGTGAAATAGCAGAAGGGTGTTCTGGGAATGTCTATGAGCGCGATCTTGGTTGGCTTCGGCAGGCGGATTGTGTGATTGTCAATGCCGCTCCAAGCCTGGGCATGGGAATTGAGGTCGGGTATGCTGCCTTTGATCGTCACATCCCTGTCCTTTTATTATATAGGGAGGATTTTCGTTCCAAGTTTGCCTGGCAGAACACGAATCCCTTTGTGACAAGAGCACCCTATACACCAGATGACAGGGAGGGTATAGTGCATGCCATACATGCATTCCTGGAGCACGTCCTAAAAAGGCAGGATGCAGGGATTTTCTTGAGTTTTGAGGGCATTGAGGCGTGTGGAAAAGATACGCAGATTAAGAGATCACAGCAATATTTGCAGGAGAACAGTATTGAGGTTGTGGTCTCGAGGGAGCCCGGGGGAACAAGCCTGGGGGAAGCAGAAAGGAAGCTGCTCTTGCATCCTGAGGAAGCGTACTCTGCACTGGCTCTTCCTTTTGAGACACGGGCAGAGACGTCAGAGGTCTTTCTCTATCTGACTGCACGTGCAGAATTCTTTTCTAAAATTGTACAACCCCGATTGCTGGAAGGTGGATTGGTCATCGCAAATAGGTTTGCTGATTCGACGACTGCATATCAGGGTGGTGGCAGGTTTCATAGTGATCCTATGATGCTTGCAAAGATCAATCAGTTGAATGATTTTGCCATAAGAGGGAGATGGCCGGATATGACGTTCTATTTGCAGATTGATTATGAGACCATGATTGCGCGTTCTGTCGACAAGAAGTTGGATTTTATGGAGCGTTTGGGAAGGCAGTTTTTTGAGCAGACGATTGCAGCTTACGACACGATTGGCAGAGAGCATCCTCACCGGGTTGTTGTTATTGATGGGAAGAAAGAGCGGGACCGTATTTTTCAGGAGGATATCAGGCCTAGGCTTGACAGGATTATCGAGAAACTGAAGAAATAATGTGTTTTTTTGAAGAATGGCTTATTCGCGTGAGACCTCTTCATCCTCTTCTTCGGGATCAAAGAAACTCATGAGCTTGTGGCTCTTGATCTTTGCATGGTAGCTGATCATTGCAGAATTATATGGAAATTACTTATATTTAAATACGATGTGTCTTCAACATATACTAAAAAAACATAACAAATCAAACATGGTACCTTTTATCATATATACTGTACATTATGGAAAATTTTATTATGGGAGGAGAGCGCCTGTACCCTTTGATATCGTTCAAGTTCAATAAAATAATGACATGATTTTATTACTCAGAAGTAAAATGGAATTTCGAAAACCCCGAAAAAAATCCAGGAAAAGATTGGTCATAATCATCATTTTGCTCTGTCTTGTTTTTCTGCTCTTTTCCTTGTCGGTGACATATACTGTTGACGAGATGACCTATCCTGAAAGTGCAGGATATGAGACAGGAAATGTGCATACGAACAGTTCTTATGAATACTGCACTAATGAGAATTATACCTATGGCTATCAGTGGGTGGAACTAGCTGTGGATAATCAATTCGGAAAGCTCATTCCGAAGATGGAGATTACCAATCTCATGGATAGGACTGGCATGTTTCGTGTCCAGTTCGCGTTTGTGGATGAGGAGAGATATCCCTTTGCTGCCTACGAGAATAGAATCGGTGAGGTTGTCCCTGCAATGGTTGGTAAGGAGCAATGGGTAACCCTGTATCCGAATAAGCTTCTTCTCGTGCTTGATTATGTTGATGTGCCAGGTGGGCAGGGGACGTATTGGTCGTTTGCAGATATCACCCCTCCGACGTTGAGGTTTTGTGAGATTGTGCAAATGGAATTAGAGGAGGAGACGTACCAGAATAGCACGATAAACGTACTAAAACAGGTAAGAAAGAAAAAGACAGCATCCCTTGGAACGTATCTCTGGTATCTTATAGTAAATCTCCAAAATTAAAGTTCCAAAATCAATGCGATTTGCTATTATCAGAGCTCGTCTGGGGTGATGATGGTGACGTTCGTGTTTTCCTTCATCTTGTTGTCCATGGAGATGAGGAATTGCACATTTGCCCGTTCTGCTGTAGAGACGAGGTCTCGATCGCATACACCATCAAAGACGATTGCATAGATGCCTGATTTGAGGCTTTTTATCGTGCCTTGGAGTTCTGAGACAGGCACTTTTCCTAAGATGTTGAGCTTTGGATCAAGTACATAGGCACCGCGGGTTCCGATGAGGTCTTCGAGCATGTGGCCAAAGGATTCCTTTTCCTGGCTGCTCATCTTTCGCTTCTGACCGCGTGACGGAGCGCTTTGTGATCGCTGTGGTGGGCTTTGCTGTTGAGGCTTTCCTCCATTGCTTTTCTGTGGCTGTGGTGCTGGCTGTTGGGGCCGTCGTTCCTCTCTTGAGCCAAATTCAAGCCTTGCTTGTTCTGATGCTATCCTGCTCCTGAGGGCTTTGTGGATTTCTTTTTTGGTGAGTTCTTCTACTTCTTTTCCGTCTGGTGCTCGGGTGACAAAGTCGATCTCTGCGACTGCAAGAAGTTCTTGCACGATTAGGGTTCCACCACGGTCTCCATCGACGAATGCGGTGAGGGTTTTCTTCTTGGACAGTTCAGTGATTGTTTCAGGAACGCTTGTGCCGTTTATTGCGATGCAGTTCTTAAAGCCGTGCTTGAGCAGGTTGAGGACATCTGCGCGTCCTTCGACGACAATGACTTCGTCGCTTTCGTCGATCGCTGGGCCTGCAGGGAGGCGTTCTCTGCCGTATTCCTGTATTTCCATGACTCTGACTGAGTAGGCGACTTCGTCTGCGAGTTCTTGGGAGTCTGGCATGCTTGTGTCCATGAGGTTCTTGAGAAGTTCTTTTGCGCGTTCGACGACGAATTGGCGCTTGCTGATCCTGACATCTTCGATGTTGTTCGTGTGTATCTTGGCGTTGCAGGGTCCTATTCTTTGGATGATTTCAAGGGCTGCTGCAATGATTGCAGTTTCTGCTTTATCAAGACTTGAGGGGATGATGATTTCTCCTGAGGTCTTTCCGGATTTGGTATCGACATTGACTTCGATTCGGCCGATTCGACCTGAGCGTTGGAGTTCGCGCAGTTCAAGGTCTGCGCCAAGAAGGCCTTCTGTCTGGCCAAATATTGCTCCGATGACGTCTGGCTTGTCAACAACGCCTTGGATGGTGATTTCGGCATGAACAATGTATTTTGCTGAGACTTGTGCGATTTTTGCCATAGGGATGTCCTTCCTATCGCGCCTCAGGCATAAGAATACGACGAGTGCATGTAATACAGGATTTTGAAGTGTTACAGGGCATGGTTGTTCTTATGCAAGAACAAGTAGTCTAGGTCCAGATACGTACTTGGTGATGAAGGATTGGATCATGATACTTGTTCTTATCCGTCGAGGCGGATATGCTAATTTTTGTGATTGTAAAGTGTTTGATGCCCGGGACACTAACTCTGCACGCTCATAGCTGGACTTGATGTGTCCTGGCTCGCGAGAGCAACTCTCATGCCGGGCTGATGCACGCACAGGTGGCTTGTTCCCTCATTGCTGGAACCGGATGGTTCTTTGCTTGGGCAAGGACCCATAATTGTGCGTAGCAAAGGAAGAGAATACGATAGGCTTTATAAACATTACGTTATATAGTTTCAATATAGAAAATATATAAGATGAATGAAAAAAGTATAAGGGAAAATAAAAATAGAAAAAAAAGAGAGGGAAAAATTAGCAACCGGTAAGGTCGGACAGCTTCTCCTTGGTGAGGATTCCTGGCATGAGTTCATCGTTGATCTTCCATGTGGGATAGCCGAGGATCTTTTCGTCTTTGCAGGCCTTTGTCTCTGTTGCATAGTCTCCTTCGACTCCGCATTCCACATAGCGCAGGTCATCTTTTTCGCTGCCAAAGACTGCGAGTTGGTCTTGCGTATCTTTGTTCCAGTAGGTACCAAAGAGAACTACTCCTTTGCTGTTCAGGCAGGCGGTGAAGGTGTCTGCAGGCATCGAAGGACTTTCAGGTTCTTCCATTTGCTCTGGTTCTTCTGTTGCTTCTTCCAAAGGCACAAGGTTTTGTTCAGTCTGTTCAGTGTTGTCTGGTAGTGTAATAGGTTGCGATGCTGCTTCTTCCTTATAGTAGATCACCACTTGTGTCTTGTTCTCAAGATCTGAGAGGTAGGTGGTGAACTCTTCTCGGGCTTTTGCCGTTTTGAGTGATTCGATGAGCTGGTCCTTGACTTCGTCGAATGCCACTTGGCGGCCGTTCTTTTTGTCTGTGACAGAGATGATATGCCAGCCAAAGTCAGTCTGGACAGGCTCTGAATATTCACCAACAGAAAGGGCAAATGCTGCCTGCTCAAATTCAGGTACCATCATGCCGTTCGAGAAGTATCCGAGGTCTCCGCCATTCTGTGCTGCTGAGGGGTCGATGGATTTCTCTTTGGCAAGGGTTGCAAAGTCTTCTCCTGCTTTGAGCTGGTCAAGGATGCCGTTTGCCTCGTCTTCTGTTTCCACAAGAATGTGGCTTGCGCGAACGCTTGGCGGCTCGATGAAGAGCTGCTCGTTCTCGTCATAATAGTTTTGTGTGTCTTCTTCAGTCACGATGGCTGTAGACAGGATGGTGACGTTGAAGAGTTTTGCGATGAGGAGTCTTGTCTTGAATGCAGTCATGAATTCTTCTTTTGTTACTCCCTGCTCCTGGAGTGCTTGTTCAAATTCCTGGTCAGTGATGTTGCTTGTTGCGATTAAGCGGGTTATCTCGTCCTGTACTTCTTTGTCAGGAACAGTTATTCCTTTTCTTTTGGCGTCTATGATGAGGAGCTTTTCGTCGATGAGCTGCTGCAGGATTTCTGCCTTACTGATCTGGCCTTGGTAGATATCAGGAATGGATGCGTATGCCTGGTCAAGATCCTGCATGGTGATCTTCTCAGAGCCAACCATTGCTGCAAGCCCTGTTGTTTGTGTGGGTTGCGTGTTGGAGTCGTCCGTGTTTTGCTTCCCTGTTTTGTCAAGGATTTCAGTCTTCACGAGAAATCCGAGGACAAGAAGGACGATTGCGACACCGATGATGATGCCGATGGTCCTTCCGTTGTTTCTTTTTTTGATCAGAGTCTTTTTTCCGTTTGGAAGAGGTTTTATTTTTGCCATGCGTAAATCACCTTAAGGATGTGGCGGAAGAGGAGAGCGTATTTAAACTTTATGATTTTTTTGCTATTGGGCAATAGTATTTTTTCGCACGTCCGACAGATATGCTACTTGTAATAAAATATTTAAAGCGCGCGTCCTGCAAGTGTCCTTATGTTTGATATTATCATTGGCAGAAGCGAATCTGACAAGAAGAAATTCGGGTCTACTGGGACCATTCTTCTGGGCAAGCATTATGTGAAGATGGGAAGAACAACCTCCCTTTCGAATCTCGTGTACCTTGACATGTTACGGTCTCACGTGATATTTGTGTGCGGCAAGAGAGGCGGCGGTAAATGCCTGACAGGCGATACCCTCATAACGCTTTCAGACGGATCGCAAATACCAATTGAACAACTGGAGAATACAGATAAAGACTTAATTTCTCTTGATGAAACATTAAAGTTGGCAACGGCAGTGAAGTCAGATTTCTATAAACGTACTGTTGATAGGATTCTTGAGATTACTCTTCGGACAGGGAAAAAAATCAAGCTCACTCCCGAACATCCTCTATTGACCTTGACTGGGTGGGTTCCTGCAAAGGAGATTCCTCTAGGAGGCAGGATTGCGACTCCTCGGAAAAGTAATTTTGGAGAGAAGTCTCGTCCTGAACAGGAGATAAAGCTTCTCGCATATCTTATCGCAGAAGGTCATCTGGGCAATGGTTTTGTTATCTTTTCTAATTCAGATCAGAAGATTGTCTCTGATTTTAAGGAGGCAGTGTTCAATTTTGATAAAGGATTGTGTATAAAGGTTCACGGGAAAGATCAGTATCGTATTGTGAAAGGGAAGAAAAAAGGAAGAAGTGAGATTAATAGAGAATGTACAGGCAGATTTGGAAGAGGAACACATTTTGTGGAGGAGAAAAGTTCGTTAAGACTATGGTTGGAGAGTCTCGGTTTATATCCCACAGATTCGTATACGAAATATATTCCTGATCAAATCTTCACTCTTCCAAGAGCTCAATTGGCCCTTTTTTTAAATAGGTTGTTTTCCTGTGATGGTACAATTTATTTTGATAAGAATGCGTTAACGTGGCGCATCTCCTATGCATCCTCTTCAGAAACACTCATCAGGCAAGTACAGGCATTGCTGTTGAAATTCGGAATCATTTCCATTCTTCGAAGAAAACTCATTAAAGGAGAAAAAAAGAACTTCAGGTCATTTGAACTTGAACTCAGGGGAGCCTCTGTTCATTCTTTCTTGAATGAGATTGGTTTTTTTGGAACAAAGGAAGAGCGACAACGCAAGGGTCTGCTATCAACCTGTAAAAGAAATCCTAATCTGGACACGATACCTGCAGATATATGGAACATATACAGGCCAAAATCTTGGGCAGATATTGGTCGGGAGATGAATTATTCGCATCCGAAAGCGCTGAGATCAAGTATCTCTTACTCTCCCTCCAGGGAAAAGCTGAGACAAATTGCATTGGTTGACCAACGAGACGATATTTTGCAGATTGCAGATTCTGATATTTACTGGGATGAGATAGTTGATGTCAAACTCTTGTCAGGGGAATTCAAGGTTTACGATATCACTGTGCCCGAGCACCATAACTTCATTGCGAATGATATTATCGTCCACAATAGTTACACAATGGGAGTCATTGCTGAGGGCATGACAGATCTGCCTTCTGAAGTGAGAAATAATCTCTCAATAATTATGCTGGACACCATGGGCATCTATTGGACAATGAAGTTTCCGAACAAGAAAGATCGCGATCTGTTGAAGGAGTGGGGACTGGAACCGAAAGGCATGGATGTGGTCATCTATTGTCCTGAAGGATATTTCAAGAAAGCAAAGGAGGAGGGCATTCCTGTTGATTTTCCATTTTCTGTGAGGACAAGCGAACTCACGCCAGAGGATTGGTGCTTAACGTTTGGGATGGAGATGAATGATCCCTTTGGGGTCTTGATTGAGCGGGTGATCTTGGATCTGCAGGAGGTAGGAAAACCGTATCATTTTGATGAGATCATCGCACAGATCGAATCAGATACAGATTCAGGAAAGGAAGTGCGTGATGCGGTGAAGAACAGGTTTTTGAGCGCGCAGCATTGGGGCATCTTTTCTAAAGAGGGAACTCCTCTGTCTGAGTTGGCAAAGCCAGGCCAGGTGACTGTCCTTGATGTCTCGATCTATGCGACGCAGACTGGCGGGTGGAACATTAAGAGCCTGGTCATAGGCTTAGTCGCTGAAAAGCTTTTTATCGAGCGTATGAAGGAGAGGAAAGTTGAGGAGTTTAATGATGTGCATAAGGCGATGAATTATTTTGGGGAGGACGAGCCGACGAAAGACTATCCGTTAGTGTGGCTTGTCATTGATGAGGCGCATGAGTTCCTTCCTGTGGCAGGCAAGACGTCTGCGACTGATGCCTTGGTGACGATCCTTCGCGAGGGCCGCCAGCCAGGCATCTCTCTGGTTTTGGCAAGCCAGCAGCCAGGGAAAATCCATACGGATGTGATGACGCAGGCTGACACGATCATCAGCCACAGGATCACGGCAAAAATTGACACTGATGCGCTTGGCATGCTCATGCAAAGCTATATGCGAACAGGCCTTGACAAGTTCCTGGATGATCTTCCCCGGGAGAATGGCGCAGCAATTGTTCTTGATGACAGCAATGAGCGCATGTACCCCATCCGCGTACGGCCGCGAATGACCTGGCATGGCGGGGAGAGCCCGACAGCGTTTGGCGAGAAGAAGGAATTGCTTTAGTTTGCATATCCATCCCTAACATACTTCCAAATTACAGAATCAGGCATACCCTACGCGCCGTTTGAAATGTGTAAAGGAGAGAGATATTCAATTGCATTGTTATGCTGGTTTGCAGATTGTGGTGTATTTGTTGATGAACGATATGAATTCTTTTCTTGAATATTGCAACTCGGGATTTGATTCGTTGATAATCTTGAATTTCCCTTCACATTTTTGTCTTTGTTCTTCTTTACAAGTTCTACGACAATGGACGTGCTGATACCACAAGATAAGTTCTGGCAGTCTTCGTTTGTTATTGCTCAATTTGATGCTGGCGAGAACGCAGTTGATTTCAGGCATGCCTATTGATGGGTTATTCAATCTGGTTTGGATGTCCTTGAGATGATCGTTCTGAGAATAAATAGACGTTTGAATCTTTTGGATAGTTTGTTTTGGTATGATATCTTGTACTTTGCATTGGTTGTATTCTATGAGGTTTGCCAGATGTGCCCAGACAGTACCCTCTTTTATTTTTCTCACTTGTGAAATCTGTTGTATCGTCATCCCTTTCTTAAAATAGTAAAGTGTTTTTTGTGTGCTATATTCTGTGTTGCTTATCTGAATTTTTTGATTGAGATTCTCCTCTTTCTTTTTGACAAGTTGAGGAGGAATTGTTACGAGTGGAAACGCTTGGTTGAAAAGTATAGTAATGTGTCGTCGGTATTTGTACGTGTTTGCGTGAGATGCGTACGTAAGCCAGCCCTCAAATCGTTCTACTGCGAATGCTCTCGGGAGCATGCCTTCTTTGTATTCTTTTTTCATTTCTTTGAATTTATTCTCGAATTTGAACAAGTTCTTCTGCCGTAACAGGCTGTGATGATAGAATATGCGAGATCCCAAAAAACCAATCCTCCGTTCCAGCAGTATGACTTTGGATTTTTCTGGATGAAGCTCCAAGAGAAGATATTCTTTAAGAAAATCATTGATTTTTCTTTTGTAGTCTTCCAATACTGTTCTTGAGGTATGTAAAATGACAAAGTCGTCAACGTATCTAACATAGCATTTTGCCTTAAGAACGTGCTTGACGTATTGATCCAATTCATTCAAATAAACGTTGGCAAAGAATTGGCTTGTGAGATTGCCAAGTGGCATTCCTTTCCCCTGAACTTCTGTCTTGTGATTGGAAAGAATGACTTGTATAAGCCAGATTATTCTCTCATCATTAATCTTTTTTCTTAGAATTTTGATAAGTATGCCGTGATCGACTGTATCAAAATAATGCCTGATATCTGCTTTGAGTACATAACATGTTCGAGAATTGTTCCTGGATATTTTTCTCTTGTACTGATCAAACCTCTTGAGGGCATATAGCGAGCCCTTGCCAAGCCTGTTTGCACAGCTATCAGAGATAAACGTCTTATCAAAATCGTGTTCTATAATGTTACACACGACGTGATGAACAACTCTATCCCGAAAGTCACTCTTGCTGATCTTCCTTGTCTTTGGATCTCGAAGAATGAACGTTTGCAAAGGCAAAGGTTGGTATGTATGCAATAACAATTCCACTCGTAATCTTTCTAGGTTTTCCTTGAGATTCTCCTCAAAGGAAATCACGTAGGGTTTGAGTGTCTTATGCCTTCTTGCTTTCTTGAACGCAAGTTCAAGATTTTCAATAGAACAAAGACGCTCATAAGTCAAAGTGCTCTTCGTTTGCTTTTCGGGGGGGGGAGTTCCACTTTAAGAAGAGAATAGGTGGGTTTTTTATATTTTAGACCATTTCCCTATTCAATACCATCACGAAACATGATAAAGTAACTACTTGAAAGTGGTTAAAAAAGCGAAAGATTTAAATACTAGCACACATATAATAAAGGAAAAATACTCGATATTCGGGGGTAAACAAAATGACTAAAATGCAATTATCCGATCGCGTAACAAGAGAACCTTTTGAACTATATGAAGGTTCTAACACTCAAGGAATGCCCAAACTCATCAAAGCTGAAAGAGTACCCATCACGATGTCTCAAGTGATGAAGAATAGTTTGGATAATACTTGGTCTCCTGAGGTTGTGGAGAACTGGCGTAACAACTACTGGGACACTGGCGACGGTTCTGTCAGGTATACTAACGGATCCGGGATAATGTTGCATGACGCGGACTATCTACGAGAATTGAATCCAAAGACAAGATTGACACCCAACAGGGCAGTCGCTCTTGGAAATCGAACGTTTACACCTGGAAAAAATGGACTCTACCTGCCCCAGGATCGCATTGCACAAATTCACGGAGTCTATCTTACTGCTGATCAGGCGAAAGACAGTCCAGAATGGCAATTCCTCGCGAGAGAGTCAGAGAATCCAGGACTTCTCGGAGAATTCGTCGACACGAGGTTCAGGATAGGAAAAGAACGCCACGGCTATACAACAATGATGGCACTCATCTTTGGAAGTCCTGAAGCAGAAACATCGGGGCGCTCGTGGTCCCTCGACGACGTCAATAACAGGTCCAATGCCTACGGCAACGTCAGCGTCGACCACTCTAGTGGGCGTCTTGTCGGGGTAGCGCCGGAGGCGCTCGGCGCGCAAAAAAATATCCTTCACGCAACACTGGAAGACAGAATACCTGAAATCAGAGTGGGTCAACCATTCAAATTTCAAGGAAAAATGTACCGCATGGAACAGGAATAGATACCTTTTTGTTTCTTCTCCCGTTTTGGGATAGGATTTAAGGATAACCACCTCCCTTTTGGGGAGGATGGAAACCCTCAATTGTGTGTTGAAGAATCTGTTTCCTTATGCGGGATTTAAAGTTTTCGTTCTTGAGAGCGAAAATC
>JBDRSD010000077.1:0-2720 GCA_043825215.1 Nanobdellota archaeon | reverse complement strand
ATCAAACTTCTCCATATTCAATCTTTAAAATTGAACAATACTTTTTTATCTCATCCGAAGTAATGAATTTCTCAGTACTCATGTTCAATTTCCGTATCAATAGCCCGTATCTCATTTTATATCATAATGTGCTATAAAATGACACCTTTTAATATATAAATATTTCCCTTTTATACTATCAGATTGTAAATAAGTCACGGTTTTGCTCGTGTGAGGGCAGTTTCTGTTATTACCCTGTTTCCACTAATTAGCCAGGAAGAATCAGGCAACAGGATTGAGTTATGCATCAATTATCAATCCCGTTCTGTCATTCCCGCATTGTATGCAGTGGAATATGATCGTTATGCAGCCCTTCCGCAGAGGGTCAGGCTTGCGATCTCTGAATTCTTGGCAGACCTTAAGGAGAAGCCGATTCTTGCCGTATTGTTCGGCAGTTTCGCCAGAAGAGATCATCATGCAGATTCAGACATAGACATCCTTCTCATCTATGACGATCCTAAAGAAAAGATGATAGAGAACAGTGCAAGAAAGATCAGCCAGAGAACAGATGCGAAGATAGCTCCTGTCTATATTGACTATCTGACATTCAAGAAGCAGTTCCATGATCAGTCGAGCAATTTCTTCAAGAACATGAGAGAGGATCGTCTCATCCTTGCTGGAATCGAATGGTGGAGGGAGCTTATCAATGAGGAAGCCTGACTGGAGAGTTTGGCTTGAAGATAATAGCAAATCGCACTGGTTTTTGAACTTTGGATTGGCGATTTGCTAGTTAGTACATCTCCCAATTTGTTCAAAACTCTTGGAGATTTACTATAAGGACGATTGCAAGTACTGGCTGCATGAATATCTGAAATTACGCTATCTACCATGCAGCAGGCGCTTGTCTCGCAGACTGCTCGCGTGCTCAGGCGCTGGCAGGAAGAGTATAGTGCTGTTGTCTCGACGTATTGCCAGAATTTTTGATAATGATGAATTTTTTTCAGAAGATCTCCTTTTTCTCGGAAATGTTTTGTTTTATTCAATGTCTTTTTCAAGAGTGTCATAATTAATCCGGAAATTGCAAGAGAGAGCTTATTAGACTTAAGGGTATGGATAGTTTATGAGAATCGTATATTCCATTCATGCTTCTTCCCGCATGAAAGAACGAGGGATAACAATTTTCGATGTTGAATACGTATTGGAGCACCCTCAGGAAATACGAAAAGGTAATGAGAATAGGTTTATTGCTATTGGAAAGAGCAATCATCGTCGCATAAAGGTTGTTTTTGAAAGGGAAAATTATATAAAGATTGTTACGGTGATATAGGAAATGAAGCTTACATATGATAAGGAAACTGACGCGGCGTATATATATTTTGAGTTTCCATTGAAAGAAGGAAAGGTCAAGGAGACTGTTGAAGTGAATGATTTTCTCATTCTTGATTTTGATGCTGATCACAAGCTTCTTGGCGTGGAAATACTGAATGCGAGCAAGGTCTTGCATAAAGAAACGCTTCTCGCATGAAGTATGACCTAATTGATAGCAAATGTGGACTCATCGACAATTCCTGTTTTATCTGGTCATTCCGAAAATATCTGTTACAAATGCCCGCAACATTTAAATATATCATTCGTATATACACTGTATATGCCAACTGAATTGATCACCTTGAAATTGGATAGCGAATTTCGGAAAGAGATGGATAGGCATCTGAAACAGGCCGGTTTTCATAGCAGGACAGAGTTCATCAGGACAGCCATGCGGGAGAAGCTTGAAGAGATCCGGATGAAGCAAGCCTTGATGCGATTTGACCGATTGCAGGGACGCATGCCAAGGACGAGCGATGCAGAAAGGAGGAAAGTGAGAGATAAGGTTGGAAAGAGCATCTTAAAGGAGTTCGGACTGGAGTAGCTCTTCGGGTTTCTTTGCTATGCAGATATGTTCCAGGCACCTGAAATGCTTATCTCGCGTGACAACTATTGCAGCAGCATCCCGTGCAAGGATAGCATGAAGGGCGTCTGTAAATGGAATTTTCAGGGTTTTGGCCAGTTTTCTTGCTTCGATTGCCTGTTCTTGTCTTGGTTGGATTTTAATAGCATTTGCAAATGGAAGGAAGAGCCCGTTGATGACTGCCGGATCACACCACTCTTGCAATTCTGCCATCAGGGGTGTGGAAATGATGATGGTCTTTTTTTGTTCTTGGAGCTTTCTGAGGAATTGGAATGCTATTTTGCTTAGGTCTTTTTGAGGGTCTTTTCTGTCTTCAAGGAAATCCATCCAGATGCACGTATCGACGTAATATCTCATCAGGATAGATTTGGCAGCCGACATTCATAAGCATTTCTGAGAAATAACGATGATTTTTTCAGGTAAATCGTAAAATTTTCAACGAGAAATTATCGTCTGATCATGCCAACCGCAACTATCCCGCCAATGAGACCGAGAAGAAGTCCTATCGTTCCGAATTCTGGTATTTCCTGTGGGGGTGGTGTTTCTGCTGCTGGTTCTCCTCCACCTCTGCGTCCTCTGCTTCCTCCTCCTGGTGGCGAGGTATAATTTGTGTTGAGCCCTACCCAATTCAAAACAAGCCTGTCGTCTCCGCAGGCCATCTTCTCTGTGCTCACGAGTTCCACAGCGTGCTTGCCAGTGTACTTGCCGCCGAGGTAGATCATGGCTGAGCGGAATGCTGACGCGCCATCCAGGTCATCGACTGTGCCCACGCTGGCATTATCTATGAAGA
>JBDRSD010000076.1:0-26970 GCA_043825215.1 Nanobdellota archaeon | reverse complement strand
ATGATTGAGGGATATAGGCTCTTGAAGTCGTGCACGAGAACAAAATTGTAGATGCCTGGTTTTGATTTCATGACAAAGCCGCCCTTGGTCTGTTCTTCCTTATTGCCATGGCTTGAGGAGGGGGCAATGATCTTTCTCTTGTTGAGTTCGCGTATGTAGAGAGAATCTAAGGAGGCGATTGGTGCGCGTACCCGCTCGAGCGGCATACCTGTCAGAAGCGAGCGTTGGATGGCAAGATCCAGCGTGCCTGTCTTTTTCACCACATCAAAGGCGAGGATGGAGTCTTTCAGGTTGTAATCGACAAAGAGCTGGGTGTTTTCCTTGTAGGCTTTTTCAATCTCCTGCCACTTATTTTTTTCGCCGATGAGCTTGTCGTCTTTAAGAAATGTCTTTGCAGCTGTCGAGAGCTTGTAATCGTCGAGCTTGATGAAGGCATTCTTGAGAAGGATGATGCCGTCCAGCACTTGGCGTCCTGGAAAGTCTGCAGTGGATTCTCTAAAGAAGTCATTGAAGATCTTCAGGCTGCAATGATAGTCTCCGCGTCCGAGGTAGAAGTCGATCTTGTGCTGCTTGAAGTGGTCGTGAAGGATTTTCATGTCAAAGTCGATCACGTTCCAGCCGAGGATTACATCAGGATCAAGCTCCCGTATCTTGTCACGAAACGCAGTCAGCATGCGTGCTTCGTCGGAAAAGCTGTCTGCGTTCTTCCATTTCTTGTCAGAGACGATAAGGACTCTGCTATACTCCTCAGTGTGGATAGATATGGAGAGTATCTTTTTTGTGTCTCCAGTTGTTTCGATGTCTATTGATGCGATGCGAAGTTTGGGAAAGAATTCTGCAGGAGCGAATGTTGGTTCTTCATAGATGCGGTCGACGTATTCTCCTTTGGTATGTTTTCCAGAGATGTCGCAAGAGCCAAGAATTCCCTGATCCATCATGAACCTATAGGGGAATCTGATGTCTGCTTCGTAGCATTGAATTTTTTGGTCTTCGAACAGGCGGCGAAGCTCTGGAACCTGTTTTGGAGTGTCAAGGACGATTTTGGCCATTTCATCTCCCTGGAAGTTATTGTAGCCAGGGGACTGTGCTTCAAATATGATCTCTTTTCCAGCTTTCTGTGCTTTTGCAAGCTCGCTTTTCTTGATCCAGAAGTATGGTCGAAAGCTTGTAATTGCGAGAAATGATTCTCCGTTCTCGAGCCTGCCGAAGAGGTGCACAAGACTCTTTTCCCGCCCAGTCTCAAGATCAGGCATGGTGCGATACGTGGGATAGATGATAAATGCCTTCATACGAGATTAAAATGGGTTGAATTATATAAAGATGACGGGCGCCCTTCGGGATATGAAGCCTGCTGTCAGCTTACCTGTTTCTGCTGCGAGGAAGGGTAGCATCTGTTAGCTGTCGGCTGCGTTCTGATCCCTTATCGTATGTAGCCGCCTTTTTGCAGGCTCCAGAGCTTCTTGTATTGCCCTTTTTTCTTGATGAGCTGTTTATGGGTACCTGATTGGACAATCCGTGTGTTGTCGACGACGATGATCTTGTCTGCGTGCATGATGGTCGAGAGCCTGTGGGCGATGATGATTGTCGTTCGTCCTTGCATGAGTCGTTGCAGTTCTCGTTGGATCTCGTACTCTGTTTCTGAGTCGAGGGAGGAGGTGGCTTCGTCGAGGATGAGGATTTTCTTGTTGGCAAGAAGTGCTCTTGCGATGGAGACGCGTTGTTTTTCTCCGCCAGAGAGCCTGACTCCTCTTTCGCCGACGATTGTCTCTTCCTTCTGGGGGAAGTTTTGGATAATCTTGTCGAGCTTTGCGAATTTGATTGCCGCAAAGATGTCCTCTCTTGTTGCTTGGGGATTGGAGAATGCGATATTGTTGTAGATAGTGTCATCAAAGAGGACACATTCCTGTGGCACGATAGAAAGCGATGCACGAAGTGAGTCCTGTTTGACGTCTTTCACGTTCTTTCCATCGATGAATATATCTCCTTCTGTCGTGTCGTAGAGCCGGTAGATGAGTTTTATGATGGTTGACTTTCCTGCGCCAGATGGCCCGACGATTGCGATCTTCTTGTTTTGCCGTATTTTAAGCGTGAAGTTTCTGAGGATGTCTCTATCGTGGTATCTGAAGGTGACGTTTCTGAATTCCACTGTTCCTTTTTCGACAGAAAGTGCTTGGGCGTGTGGGTGGTCTTTGATATCGTTTTCGATTTTTCCGTATTGGAAAAGGGGGTCGAAGTCTGCGATTGCCCGGTAGTAGTTTCTTATGCCGTGCACGAAACCGTAGAGTGGTCCAAGCAGGTTTCCGAAAGCTGTGTAGATGAAGACGAGGGTTCCGAGGGTCATCTGTCCTGCGAGGAACAGCTTGAGCGGGAAGTAGACGACAAGGATTGTGCCTATGCCGATGATTGCTATCTGTCCTGCGTCAAGCCAGCGGAAGTAGTGCCAATTCTTAAGGATCGCGTGCTTCGAGTCGGTGCTCAGCCGCTCGTATCGTGCCTGGATGTCTTTTTCCTTGCCAAAGTATTTTATTGAGTCGATATTTGTCAGGAAGTCTGCAATGTTTGCCTTTTCTCTGTCTTCGAGCCTGTTGTAGATAATGTTTGCCTGCTTTTGCATCCTATTGATGAGGTAGCTGAAGATGACAAAGACGATGACGATGAGAACGGTGATGAGCGCTACGACTCTATCGAAGAAGAGGAGAGTTATTGATACTGCTGCGAGCTGGAAGATGAGCGGTGCGAAATTGAATGCGATGACGTCTGTCATTCGTTCTATTGCCCCTCCACCGCGAATTAGTCTGCTGATGAGGCTTCCTGTCTTGTGTGTTGTGTGGAATTTGTGGGAAAGCATGGTCAGATGGTTGAAGTATTTCTGCTTAAGGTCGAAGATGAGTCGTGCGTCTATGATGTTGATGAGGTGGATGAATGAGAATCGAAGGAGTGCATTAAATATGATAAGGCTGAGTGCGACAGCGAGGATGATGAGAAGAAGTGGGATGAATGCCTCTTTTGTGAGTGTTCCTTCAGAGAAGAGTGTTCCATTGTCGATGAGCAGCTTAAAGAGGTATTTGTCGACAAGCTTCAAGCTTTCGAAGAAAAGAGTTACGAGTAAAAGGAGGATGAAGAGACCGCGATACTTCTTCAGAAGACCGAAATACACCTTGAGGTTGTACTTGAAATCGATCGTGTCGTCCATTCGCCCCCACCTCAGGAGGTTTAGTTTCAGGTCTTATTTAAAAGTTTTTGTATGAGTGTTCGCTACTTCGCAGAAAAGATATTTAAATGTCAAGAAATCAATAGGGGTATGCTGGAAAAAATACGGGAGATTGTGCGCGAGGCAGCAGAAAAGGATGATTGGAAGTATCATATTCTTCCTGTGGTGGAGTATGCTAAAATACTTGCAAAGATGTTGCATGCAGATGAGGAGCTTGTGGAGATTGCCGCGTTGTTGCATGATATTGGACGGTTGCGTTTTGGAGGTGAGGATCATGATGTCACAGGTGTTTCTGAGGCTGAAAGAATTCTGAGGGAACTGGGTTGTTCAGCAGACATGATAGATGAAGTAACGCATTGTGTGGCAACGCATCGCAGCAGAAAAGAGAATATGCCGAATTCCTTGATTGCAAAAATTGTCGCGAATGCTGATGCCATGGCGCATTTTGATTCTCTACCGATTTTTTTCTATTGGAGATCAAAAAAGGAATCCTTTGAAGAAGCATTCAAATGGGTGGATGATAAGATTGAGCGTGATTGGAACCAGAAATTGACGATTCCTGAAGCAAAAAAGATGATGGAAGAAAAGTATCGTGCGATAAGACTGATTCTTGATGCGACAAAGAAATATCAGTAATCAATACTTTCCCGTATGCCCAAATCCCCCTGTTGCGCGTTTTGTCTCTGTGAGTTCTTTGACTTTCTTGATTGTCAGTGCAATGTAGGGTGCAATGATGAGTTGTGCTATGCGCTCGTTCTTGGTGAGATCGTATGGTTTTTTTCCCAGGTTCACAAGCACGACTTGTATTTCTCCGCGGTAGTTCTCATCCACAACTCCTCCGAGGACGTGGATTCCCTGGCGTCCGAGCCCGCTTCTGTCCCTGATGTTCCCCCAGGTGCCTTTGGGAAGTTCGAGTGCGATGCCGGTTTTTGCGATGACCCGTTCCCCTGGATGGAGGGTGAGGGTGTCTGTGGTCACTTCTTCGTGGACAGTGTCGAGGTTGATGATCCACGTCCCTGATGCGCGAAGGTCTAGACCTGCATCTCCTTCGTGTGCATAGCTGGGAAGTGTCACGTCCGGTATGATCTGCTTGATTTTTAATTCCATAAGAATAAAAGAAAAAAATTGGATTTAAAACACTTTCTAGAGCTTGTAGTTCTTTCGCCCGACAACTTCCAACCTGGCCTTCGCATCCTCTGTTAGGATTCCTTGTTTGTCTGTTTGTCTGCTGTAGTGTTGGACGAGCTGTGCAAGGCTTCCTGATGCGCTGTCGAGGATGTCTGTGAGGATGTCTCTGCGCAGGCTTAAGCCTCCCGGAAGCTTTGTTCGCGCGTGGGAATAGAATGCCTCGCATGCTTCGTAATCTTTGCGGCTGAGTGCTCCTCTGTGTTTGACCTTTACCCCGATGTGTCCATATGCTTCTTTCTTTTCTGCGGGTGATGGCATTTCTGATCGGTAGGCTGCGCCAAGCCTGCTGATGAGCCCTCCTGTAGCATGGAGTGCTCTTTCGCCCTGGTGCTGCAGTGCGTCTGCTTGTTCTGAGAGGTATGCGCGTACACGGTCAGGGTCGAATTTGCCATCAGTATAGAAGCGGTTGTTGATGGTATCACGTGTGCCCTTGATAGCATCTGTGAACTTGTCTGCTGTTCGTTCAAGCGCGCTTTCTGTTTCATCAACGATATCTATTCCTTTTTTGAGGTATCCGCCTTCTTCCTGTATTTTTTCGTGTGTGCGCCTGCCTGCTTTGACTGTTGAATCGACGACTTCTGCAATGCCTCCAATGATGCCCTTGCGCTCTGCGATGTCTTCTTCAACTTTTCCTGCGGCGCCGACAAGTTTCTTTCGCAGTGTGTGTGTTGCTTCTTCTGCCACTCCTGCTACTCCCTCTTTGATTTTCTTGAGATTTTTTTTATATGTCATAGTATCGCCTCCTACCTTATGATTAGGGAATGGTGTGGTAGTATAAAAATATTGACTCGTTTTTTTACGTTTTTACCGAAAACTTTAAATGTTGCCATCTCCATCTGCCCTCTTTATGCCAAAGAACTCCGGCCGCGTGGATTATGATGATTTTGACAGGAAGGTGAAGATCGATATCAAGGACCGGAGGATTTTAACCCTTCTTTCTGAGGACTCAAGGGTACCGCTCACAAGGATTGCGAAAAGTGTCGGACTTTCCCGTGATGCTGTCGACTATCGGATCAAGCGCATGATGAGCGTGGGGCTGATACAGCGATTTTTCTGTGAGGTTGATGTCCGAAAGCTCGGCTTTTATACTTTTCATATTTTCATATCTATTGATGAGAATTTTCCTGAGAAGGAGAAGGAATTGCATAAGTACTTGGCCGAGCATCCGAATGTCTTCTCGGTCATCGAGTATAGCGATCGTTGGGATTTGGAGATTGGCCTTCTCGCAAGGAACCTATTGGAGTTTGATGAGATCATCATGGACATCTCTGAGCGCTTCGCTGACCTGATCCTGGAAAAGGACAAGCTCGAGATCATCAAGAAATACAATGAGAATTATGTGCCGATCCTGATCAAGGAGAAAAAGCAGGATCTCATCCCGATAAAGGAGCACAAGATCGAGGAGGGTGAGATTGATGCGGTTGATTTGCATCTTCTGCGTGCCCTTGCAGAGGACTGCCGGCTCTCGACCTATGAGATTGGCAGCCGCCTGAAGATCAATGCAGACACTGTTTCCTATCGGATAAAAAGGCTCGTCAAGCAGGGTATCATAAGGAAGTTTACCTTGCAGGTGAATTATTCCTTGATGAAGTATCATTGGTATACCTTTTCTATCGAGACCAAGATGTTTGATAAGAAGAGTGAGAATGCATTTCTGGTCTTTCTTGAGGACAATAAGTCTATCATGCGCTCTGCTAAAACATTGGGTGGTTGGGACCTTCTCCTCTACATCCTCGTGGAGAATCCGGGAGAATTCCATAGGATGGTGAAGGACATCAAGACCGCCTTTGCGCCGATCATCCGCAATTACCAGACCTGGATCGCCTTTAAGGAATATGTCTTCAATCCCATTCCGAAAGTTATCGAGACGGCAAAGAAGAAGCTGGCGGCAGAATGAGGATGTTCTATGAGATATGTTCCTGAAGGAGATGACATCTCAGATATCGATTGCTATATTCTTTATATGCTTTGACACATATGTGTCATTCCATTTTTTTTTGAAAGAAATCAACCGGAATATTTAAATACTGATTAACTATAGTTAAGAATGGGTTGGAGGTGGTGCATATGTTATTTGAAGATAAGTCAGGAAGGCTTCTGATGTCTGAAGAGGTGGATGAGCTGTCCCCGTGGGAGATCGAGGAGCGCGAGATACACGTGTTCATCGAAGACTGATGGGAATTGCTGAAGGGAAGATATGGGTTTGCGGAGGTGGGAACATGACTGACCTAGATGATGATATATATACGGAAGATGGTTTGGGTGAACTGATGGATGAAGACGGCTTGTCTGATTGGGAGGAAGGGTTCATGATGGGGTTTATGGGATATTGATGGCTGCCAAATCACCTGATTCGAAAGAAGAATTAATTGAAGAGGATGTATCCTGTGAATCATATCATTTCTTTGTGGAGTATTCGTACTTCTGCCATCACTTTTAAATATCAACTCTGTTTCTAATGGTTTATGACGAGAATTGCTGTTGTGGACAAGCAGAAGTGCTTTCCGGTAAAGTGCGGGAATTATCTTTGCATTAGATTGTGCCCTGTCAATCGCACTGGCACAGACTGCATTGTGGTGGATGCTGATAAGAAGATCCATATCATTGAAGAGACCTGTACCGGCTGTGGCATCTGCGTCCATAGGTGCCCTTTTGGAGCGATAAACATTATCAATCTTCCAGAGGCGCTGGATAAGCCGCCAATTTTCAGGTACAGCAAGAATGGATTCGCCCTCTATAACCTTCCTGCTCCAATCTTTGGCAAGGTGATAGGAATCATCGGCAGGAATGGGATTGGAAAGTCGACTGCAGTAAGAATCCTCGCAGGCCTGTTAAAGCCGAACATGGGCAATTTTGACAGGGATGCTACAGGTAAGGAGGTCATCAGCTATTTCAAGGGCACTGAGGCGCACCTGTTTTTCGAGAAAGTGCATAAGGGCGAGATTCGCCTCTCATACAAGCCGCAACAAGTTGATCTGATTCCCAAACAATACAAGGGAACAGTGCATCAGCTCCTGAAAAAAGTCGATGAGAAAGGCGAGCTTGACAGGATCGTCAGCCTTTTAGATCTAAAAGACTTCCTTGATTCTGATATCAGCAAGATTTCAGGAGGAGAGCTCCAGCGTGTGGCGATCGCCGCGTGTGTCCTGAAGAAGGCGAACGTGTATTTCTTTGACGAGCCGACTTCTTTCCTTGATATCAAGCAGCGCTTGAAAGTTGCGCAGTTCCTGAGAGGCCTTGCTGATAAGGACACGAGTGTGATTGTCATTGAGCATGACTTGATCATCCTGGATTATATGAGCGATCTTGTGCATATCATGTATGGGCTTGAGGGCGTGTATGGTATTGTGTCTCAGGTGAAGGTGACGAAGGGCGGGATCAATACGTATCTTGAAGGTTTCTTGCGTGAGGAGAATGTGCGTTTCCGTGATGCAAAGATAGTTTTTACTGAAAAGCCTCCTGAAAAGTTTTCTCAAGATGCGACTCTGACTGAGTGGACTGCGATCGATGAGAAGCTCGGACGCTTCCACCTCAAGGCTGAGCCAGGCATAATCACGAAGCATGATGTGGTCGGCATATTGGGAGAGAACGGAATTGGCAAGACCACATTTGTCAAGATTCTTGCAGGTGTCATAAAGACAAAGGGGAACCTTTCTGACTTGAAGATTGCATATAAGCCGCAGTATCTTGAAGTATCAGATGAGCCTGTGCTTGCGTATCTCAAGAATGCGATGAAATACGAGATGCTTTTTCGTCCCTTGCATTTGAAGGAGCTCTTTGAGCAGAACCTATCTGAGCTCTCTGGCGGCCAGCTGCAGCGCGTGTACATCGCAAAAGCATTGTCTGAAGATGCTGATCTTTTCCTTCTTGACGAACCGTCTGCATATCTTGATGTCGAGCAGCGCCTTGCTGTCTCAAAGATCATCCGTGAGATGATGTTCCAGCGGGGAAAGGCGTGCCTTGTTGTTGATCACGACCTCTTGTTTTTGGATTATCTCTCAAAACGCCTCATTGTCTTTGACGGAAAACCTGCAATTTCTGGAGAGGCAAAAGGTCCCTATTCCATGGAGGAAGGCATGAACCATTTCCTGCGCGCACTCGATATCACCTTCAGGCGCGATGATGAGAACGGTCGTCCGCGTGCGAATAAGGTCGATTCACAGATGGACAGAAAGCAGAAAGGCGAAGGAAAATTGTATTATACATGATTTGCAGTTAAATTATACATGAAAAAGAAAAGAAAGTCTTTGGAAGGTGTTGTCCGCATCCTTTTTTTATTTTCAGTAATGATTATTATCATCGCATCCTCATTTTCCCATTTCCTCTTCAACAAGGAGTTCTATTATGGAGAGTATGAGAAGAATGGTGTGTATGATGTCATTCCTGAGAATCTCACCAAAGCAACGACGTTAAATCTTTTCGCATTCTTTCACAATAAGGACGAGCTTCGTTTTTTTAGCGATGAGGAAAGGAGTCATCTTGCTGATGTGAAGGTGTTGATAGGGATGATGTATGTGTTGTATGCGTGTGCGATAATTCTTGGCCTTTTTTGCCTCGCATACTTCTTTAAGAGATCCTACAAGATAAAGAAGCGGTTGTTTGATTACCGTAAGATCGGGCTCGAGGTGTTTTCTGGCTTGAAGTGGGGTTCAGGCATCGTACTTGGTCTCCTTGCACTGTTGTTGTTGTGCGGTGTATTATTTTCTTTCGACGCTGTTTTCTCAGCATTCCACAGGATTTTCTTCCCTCAGGGAAATTATTCTTTTCCTAACTTTTATCCATTGATTGTCATGTTTCCGGAGCAGTTCTTCTTGGACATCTCGATTGGCATTGCGACGATGACTGCTGTCACAAGTATCGTCACATTCGTCATATCATTAGGCGGCTCCCTTGCTCTCTCCCGTCGAAAGTCCTGATGCGATGATGTGTGCTATGCGTACGGGTTCTGGGATTTTCGCATGTGTGCAGGTGATTTTCAAGAGCGCGAGTGCCTCTCGTATGCTGATGCCTTCCCGCTGGATGTAGATAGTGTTGACCTTTTCTGGCTTCTCAATAGTCTCTATGAGCTTGATCTTCTCGTTCATGCCGAGCTTCTTGAGCGCCCGAAACATGCCCTCATAATCAGGGTATTGCCTGATGATGACAATCACAGGAATGCCTGTTTCCTTGTGCAGGTTTTTGATGTTGATCACGTTGAATCCTGCGACAGCGATGCCATCGAGCATGATTGCCCTGATCTGGCTTTTCCATTTTGATTTTTTTATCATCTGGATGATGTTGTATGTCGCATCGAATCCATCAATGCTGACTCGTGTCGTAAGTATCCCGTCAAGGTATTGTCCGCCGCGAAATACAGTTCCCACGATGAGTGCTTCCTTGTCCTTGAACTTATCAAATGGTCCGTCGTCGATTCCTATGATCCGGCTTTCTTTTTTGAGGGGCATTTTGAATAGAATGCATTTTAACTTTTAAATGTGTTGCGCAATTATGATATTTTCCTTGCGATTGTCAGAAATCCGGTGTGTGCGATCTGGTTGAATCGTGGTCGTGAGATGTGCCCGTCGATTTCCCATTCTCGCTGCATGTTCTCGAGTACTTTGATGACCATGAATCCTTTGTTTTCTTTCAAGGAATTGACGAGAGTGATTGCTTGTGAGATCTGCGGATTATACGCGATGAGAAATCCGCCTGGTTTCATTGCTTTCTCGATGTGGGGAACAGCGCGCCATGGTTCTGTCAGGTCCAATGTCACGAGATCAGCATTTTTCACAGGCACATCTTCAGCATACATGTCATGCTCTTTTGCAACAATATTCTTAAGACCAAAAAGTGTGAAGTTCTTTGCTGCAACCTCGATGTGTTCTTTCCTGTTATCGAATGTGTATACTTTTTTTGCGTGGAGTGCGAGGTAGGATGTCAGTGCGCCGGAACCCGTGCCTGCGTCAATGACAATGGAGTGCTTGTTGATTCCTGACTCGGCGATGATGGTGCCGATGTCTTTGGGAAGGACGATCTGGGCCCCGCGTTTCAAGTGCAGGAAGAGGTCAGTAAAACTCGCGTCAAAAATGTGGAAGGTCACTCCGTTCTTTGCTGTGAATTTTCCTTCTTTGGCAATCACATCCTTTGATATCATGCCATCTCTGCAGTGGAAATCCTTATCAGTATCGACAAGAAAATGTGAGCCGTCCGTGGAAATGAGTGCTTTTTTCATGGAAAAAAAGCGGGGGGAGGGACATTCGGCAGCTGACAGGTATCCGCTCACTGCTAACTGTTGCTGTCGGCAGTAAGCTGCGTTCCGTCGGCAGTGCTCTCGAACCCCCGAAAAGTCGCTCTGCAGGCGACCGCCGTAGCCGCTGGGCCACCCCCGCGTTATCAAAATAACGATTCAGATTTCCTTTATATATTTACTCGTAAGGTCCCTTGTCTGTGAGGTAATCGACGATATCTCGTACGTATTTGAATTTTTGTGCGTCTTCATCAGGGATTTCGAGCTTGTAGTGTTCCTCCACGACCATGATGAGTTCTGTGGCGTCAAGGCTGTCTGCGCCAAGGTCGTCAGTGAGATGTGCGTCGAGGGTGACTTTTTCTCTGTCAACACCGAGATGCTCTGCGATGATATTGTATAGATCCTTCGGGTCAAATTCACTTGTTGTCATTTTTTTCTCCCTCACTCTCTTTTTCTGCGATGTTACAGTCGTGCAGTTAGCTGGTTGCTGATCCCTTTTTATGTCCTGAGCCCGATGGGATTTGAACCTGCGACCACTCCATTTATAGACGATGGGTCTTTGTTCTTATGATTTTCGGTTTTCGTGTCTGAACCCTGCTCTTTGAACCCATTGTAAATTGCCATAGGACTGCCTCCTTTGATATTGTTTATATTATGAATAATAGAAATATTTATAAACATTGCGGTGGAATGACTTGCGGAAAGGGTGATTTTATGGATGAAACAACAGAAATAGCTCGACTTGTCCAGACTCTTACTGGACTTGACAATAAGGAAGGATATAAACTGTCCCACCAAAATGCCCAGAAAAAAATGAACGAGTCTGTCAAGAAGGTAGTATCCTTTGGTGACAAGTCCATTCCCCATCTCGTACCACTCTTGGAAAATGAAGAAACCTGGAGCTGCATGTTTGCCTTGCAAATTCTCAAAGAAATAAATAGCGAAAAGTCAGTTCCTTATCTTATTGCCTTCATAAAAAAGACTGAGGACTCTGATTATGGAGAAAATTGCGATGATGCTGTCCATGCTCTTCATGCAATTGGCAGTCCTGCAATTCCTGAATTGATGGCTCATGTGAAAAGGGATTTTGCCAACAAGGAGTATCATGATTATATTGTCGATGCCTTGACTGGAATTCAGCATCCAGACGTGTACTCATTCATGACCTCTATGGTGAAAGAATATCTGGCTGATGCAGAGTCCTACGATGACTGGCTTCCCATCGAATTCTTCACCTATAATTTCAGCGAACAGGGAAACAAGGAAGTCCTTCCATTATTGCGTAAGGTTCTCGAATTGGATTTTCTTTCAGAAACACAGCGCGAGGAAATAGAATCAACCATTCAGCAAATCGAAGATCCTGAAAGATTCCAGCAAGAGATTGATAAACTTTCAGAAGAATGGAAAGTGAAAGAGAAAAAGGAAAATCTCGATATCAATGAAAAAGAATATCTTGAGAAAGCAATAGATTGCGAATCAAGGAAAGAATATAAGGTTGCATTGGAACTCTTGGATGACATACTTGCAGTCAATCCCAAATCATACCACGCGCTATTCCTCATGGCACGAGTGAAACGGAAGATAGGAGAACCTAATTACATTCTCATTGATGCGGCAAAACGAGAAGCGAAAAAACAAGGAGCAAGTAATGACGTCATTGACCTCATTAATAAGGAATTTATAGAAATACAGGAAACGCACCGCGATAAAGGGCTGGCTGTTGATGAAAACCTGCAATTGCAATTCAAGTGCGATGATTGTCAAAAAAAACAGAACCTCAATCCGGGAAGGATTATGGAAATTGAAGATGAAGATGTTTATTCTTTTGAAAACGAGATACGATGCCTTCAATGCGGAAGTAATAATTTGACATTAACCTACGAAGGAGAGCACCGTCTCAATATCCAGAGGGTGAGAACGGTCATAGGAATGGCCACAGGATTCGTAATGGCAAAGAATAAGGTCATGTTTGAAAACAAGGAGATGAAGTACTCCAAGATGTATGACTACGTGCAGAAAAGAATTCAGGAAGAGCCGGCAAATGGTGAATTGTTCCTTCGGGCAGGAAATGTGGCAAGAAAAAGAAATCATTATCAAGAAGCCATCCGATACTATAAACAAAGTTTGGAGCTTGACCCTTCGCTTATTGCAGTGTATGTCAATCTTGTGGAAATATATGCATATAGGCATTCCTACTATCACATAGCTGGTGCTAGGGATGAAACCATTAATTACCTAAAGAAGATGAGGCAGCTCTATGATAGGAAGATTTACAATAGTGTCACTGCCGACAAGCAGCCCTTCCTCCAGTTCATTCGTGAGATGGAATTGGAATTTGGCATCTCCGACCAGTTTACAACATTGGATACGGACAAGATGCGTTCTGTCATCAAACAATCAGCAATTGAGGTGACTGAAGCAACCAAGGAGATTCAGGAAGGATTGCGCCACACATCAAAAGAAGGGATGAAACTATTGGAAGAAAACAGGGGCATGGTTGTCATCCAGAACTATCACGTCCATGACAGAAGGCAGAACAAATCAAGAAAACTCTCCCTCTCTTCAATAATTTCAATTGATACGAGCAAAGGGTGTGTTTGTGGTTCAGGAAAGACTATTACCGAATGCTGTTATGACTCAATCATTCAACGGCAGCCATTTGTACTGAATAATGACGGTGATACTTATTCAGTGTTTGAAGCATTTGACAAGACGTATATGACAAACGATGAGTTCAAGGCAACAATCAAGACTTTCGAAGAAGACCCGCGTTTCTTTATTGAGGAAGAGAACAAACACGACGTTTTTTATTCCTTTTTCGGGAGCAGCTTCCTGTCTGACAAGAAGCTGGGAATGCTGGTTTTTGGCACAGCTGAGATAAGAAAACAAGCAGGGATGTGTCTTATAAAGCTGTCAGCAATGAGCGAAAAGAGGTACAATTCCCTGCTGAGCGCAATAAAAGAGCATGTTGATGTTGAAGAAATTGACTGATTTGTGAAAAAAGAAAATGGAACTCGTAAAAATTCCCAAAGGTAAATATAAGAGCATAATTAAGGATGAAAGCGAATTCTATGACCCGATTATTTTTAACACACCATTGATGGCGTCAAGATTTATCGGTGAACGATGGGAGCTTGTTAAGAATTCAAGAGTCATCCCCTGTATATTCATTGGAGTGTTGAATGAATCATTCTTCTCCTATTTTAAAAAATACATCTACGCAATGGACAACCATTATGCAGACGAGGCGGTCTTTGAGGATGGGAAGATTTCTTTCATGAATGAACAGGAGAGAAAACAGCTTTTTGAAGAAAAGACAAGCAAAGATTATTTCTACAAGGGAGCCCAAATCATCTCTTCACCAAAAAAACCGCCATATAAAATATTTGTTAACACAGACGTATCTGCAATTATATTGTATGCTTTTTCAGAAGAAGAAATTCATACAAAGAACCTGGAACGAAACAAGGTCATCCCGGAGGAATCATTGGAAATATTACGAAAAAAGATATCGAGTTTTGTTCACGACGACAATCCATTGAAACCGCAAATAAAGAAAGTATACGTCTCTTCTTTTATTCTTAGAGAGCATCCAGACCTGAAGCTTACTGATTCCAAGAGCATCAAGTTTTGCAAGAACAAGACCTTCACTCCATTCTTCGAAGAAAATGAGGATGGAGAATGTCTTTCGGACTGCCAGATTCTCATCACGGAAATTTCAGAAGAGAACAATTTCTTGGGTGCAGAAATTGGTTATGCAGTCTGTTCTTATAAGCATATTCTTGCATTACACAAGAAGAAGATTCTCAAAAAGAAAGAACTTGATTATACCGGATTTGGGATAGAACTTCAGCAATATACTGATGAATCACTTCAACAAACCATTCATGATTATTTACAATCTCTCGAGTACATGGATAAAAAAATTGCAGAATCCCATGAAAAAGAAAATCAGGAATAGACAAGCAGGAGAAGATCAGACGGACTCCCAGCAGACCAAACTTTATCTATTCCATGAGAAACCTGCAGAATACACAATTGCAGCTGACTTCGTGATGCACTCGTTCCTCAAAGAGAATCAAATCATCGCCAAGCAGTACCAGCTTGACATTGCAAAGAATTGCATACATGAGAATACAGCAGTCATCCTTCCTACCGGACTAGGGAAGACCATCATCGCATTTCTTGTCATCGCTGAACTCCTGCCAAGGAAAATACTCTTTCTTGCTCCAACAAAGCCGTTGGTCATGCAGCATTACGAGAGCTGCAAGAAATTCCTCAATATTGACGATTCAAAGATTGTCATGCTTTCTGGAAGTATTCCTGCAAAGAAACGAAAAGACATCTTCATTGAGGCAACAGTTATTATTTCCACTCCCCAGACAATAAAGAATGACCTCGAAAAGAAACAGTACAAACTCAATGATTTTGGTCTTGTCATCTTTGACGAATTGCATAAGGCAGTGGAGGAGTATGCGTACGTTGAGATTGCCAAACAGTATAAGGGATTGATTCTCGGACTCACTGCATCACCCGGAGCAAAGAAGAAGAAAATCCAGAAGATATTCGAGAACCTCAAGATTAAGAACATCGAAAGCAGGATACGGGATGATAGTGATGTGAAGGAGTACATCAAGGACATCAACATTGCATGGGAGAAGACACCTCTTGATGAAGAATTGAAGAAGATAAGAGCACCAGTGCAATCTATATTTCTTGAGAAGCTTGAAAAACTCAACAGGGTAGGCATTCTCACGTACAAGAAACCGCAATACCTGACAAAAAAAGACATCCTTGGAGCAAGGATGGCAATCATCAAGCGATTTTCAAGGACACCTTACGCATTCCACATACACAACAGCCATTCAGTAGTCTTGCAAGCATACCATTGCCTTGAGCTTCTTGACACACAAGGGGCAGAGCCATTCATCAAGTATCTCGAGAAATTCAAGGAAAAGAAGAAATTATCAAAATCAGAGCAGATGTTCATCAATCACGAATCTTTACAGAAAGCAAGAATGCTGGCAGAAAGGAAAAAGGGATTATCACATCCGAAGTTAGCACTACTAAAGGGGATGGTTGAAGCACAATTCCAAGAAGAACAGGACTCTCTGATCCTCATTTTCACGCAATTCAGGGACACCATAGATTCGATAGAAGCAATACTCCAGAACATACCTGGAACGAAAATTCATCGCTTCATCGGACAGGCAAAAAGAGGAAAAGAGAAGGGAATGAACCAAAAAGAGCAAAAAGAAATCATTGACAAGTTCAAGAATCGGGAAACCAACATTCTCATCGCAACATCAGTTGCTGAAGAGGGAATCGATATCCCCAATGTGAACTTGGTCATCTTCTATGAGCCAATCCCTTCAGAAATCAGGGGGATACAGCGGAAGGGAAGGACGGGAAGAAGCCACCTCGGAAAGGTCATCATCCTCATTGCAGAAGGGACAAAGGATGAAGCCTATTTTCATGTGGAAAGATACAAGGAAGGCAAGATGCAGGACATCATTGGAAAGATGAAAAAAGGGTGAATACTCATGAAAAAGACAGTATCATTTACAGTAGAAGAAGACGTAGTTGAGAAATTCAACAATTTTTGTGATGAGAACAGTATCAATAAATCGAATCTCATTGAGAAGATGATACTGAAGTATTTGGATGAAAAAAAGAGCAAATAGTAATAAGTGTTATTCTGTGGTGAATAAACTTAGACGAATTTTGATATGTGTTTATACGGTTTGTGACTTCAAAATATGAAGGTTATGAGATATCACCGAAAATGAGGAGGATAAACTATTTCTACTCGATTTTTCATTAGTCCAGAAATCAATGAACAGGAATCGACAAGACCCTGCGATAACGTACTTCCTCGAGCTTGTGTTTTGGCAATATCCCTAGAAAGTCCCTGCTTATGACGAAGTGGAACAAGCTTTTTTCGTACCCACTATCTGAACATAACGGATTGTCATTGTTCGTATTTGACGACGACAAAGTGCTGGAAGAGGTTCGGATGAGCCCGATGGGATTGTTCACGCCAACTCACCGTGGCATAGCGAAGCGGGGAGGATATTTCTCTTCGAGAAAATCCTCCGCACTGCTCATTTCTTCGAGTGCAAACTTTCTGTTCCGTGACTTTCTGTTTTGTGTCGAGTCACGGTGGGGAATCTTGTGTTCCCCGGTTTGCTCCCAGGGCCCCCTCAAATTTACAATTTGTGGGGTGCGAGAAATCTTTGATTTCCCGCGTTTTTCAAAGCGCTGAGCCCGATGGGATTTGAACCCACGACCTACAGCTTTCAGCGGCTAACAAGTTTTTTTGTTAGCTGTAGAAGGCTGTCGCGCTATTTGCCTTCAGCAAATCCGATTGAATCCTTCGGATTCAACGTATCCAGGCTGCGCTACGGGCCCGTGATATTATTGGATTTCTGTCGATTTAAAATGTTTTGCTTCTTTTGTTCGATTGCTGTTGGTATGTGCTGCCCTGTCCGTTTTTCAATTAGTACTAATTTATGCATTAATTATATATTTATTATGAATGATAAAGTATTTAAAGATTAATTATAAAGTACTGTTTGTGTATAAAACAAAAAATGTGTGGAGTGCGCAACTAGTACTAATAAGATAATAGAAAAATATATAAATAAGTATGATAATGTACTATTAAAGTACTGGCTGCCATACCAGTTCACTTCGACCGAAAAATATATAAACAATAGTACTGAAAAAGACCTAATTCAGTACTAACAGTGATGATGGAGTAACCTATGCCGAAGATCGTTGTCAACAATGGCCAGTACAAAGTTACCATTCCTAAAGATTTAGCCGAAAGTCATGGCTGGAATAAAAACACCAGAATCCGCTTTTGCGAGGATTTGGAGGGCAATGTCTTTATCAAGGTGATTGATAAGGGCAAGAGGGAGAAATGAAGTCTTCTAATTACCCCCGACACTGTTTTTCCCGAAACGCCCAACAAGTCTGGTTCTGGTGTCCAGCCATACTTTTTTTTTTAATGGGTGATACACTATGGAATTAGAGAGAGATATACAATCAGTGATGGAAACATATGGCCTGTCAAGACAGTCAGCTGCTGATGCATTGCGCTATTTTGGGCTTGCAGGAACCGCGTTCATCCTGCAAAAGATTGAACAGGAGGGCTTATCGTATGCCTATCTGGATAATGTGGTCTTGCCTGTGAAGAAGATGATTGCAGAACAGGGACTCTCTATTGCAGACATCTCTGATCTTTTTCAAGAGCACAGCGCAAGCATGTTTCAGGAAGGGTTTCCTCTGGCATATGCGGTTGCGATGCGTGGATTTGGCAGGATGAGGACTGATAATATCAGGCCAGTCTGCTGTTCGCCTGGGCGCGAATTGCCATATGAGGGTTTTGATGTTGTGGCGCATAAGCAGGTAGGAAATGTTCTTGGTGAATGTCATAACGACTCTTACGCTTCTGTTGGGGATGATGATGAGGCAAATTATAGTGTGACCAAGATGGACAAAGAGTGACTGCCGAAACCTTTAATAACAAGAACAAGAGAAAGATAGCCACTGAGGTTGAGCATGGACTATACGATTGAGCGGATAGCTTCTGGTATTCCCGGGCTTGATTCTGTCACACAGGGAGGATTTGAAAAGAACAGCGCCATCCTTGTCTCGGGAAGCGGAGGCACGGGAAAGACCATCTTTGCCCTGCAGTTTTTAATGGCAGGGATCAGGCAGAATGAGACAGGTGTCTATATCTCGTTTGAGGAGACGAAGGAGAAGTTTTTCAGGCACATGTATTCTCTTGGCTGGGACCTTGGGGAATTGGAGAGGAAAGGGCTTATCGTATTCATCAAGTATAATCCTGAGAAGATCGCAGACATTGTGAGGGAAGGCGGACGTGACATTGGCGAGGCGATAAGAAAGCTCAACGGAAAGAGAGTTGTCATCGATTCCCTGTCTGCGTATACTGCGCTTTTCGAGAGGGAGGCGGAACAGCGCAGGATGCTCGTGGACCTGTTCAGCATGATCTCAAGCTGGGACTGCACGACGGTTGTTACCGCAGAAGAGGACCAGAGCCCTTTTGTGTATAGGTCGTCTGTGATGGGTTTCATGGCTGACGCGATCATCCTTTTGTATAATATCATCAAGGACAACAAGACGATGATTCGGGCAATGCAGGTGGCGAAGATGCGTGGGACGAATCATCTCGTCGGGGTCTTTCCGTTCGTAATTGAGCAGAAAGGCATAGACGCCTACCCTGATCAGGTCATCTTCCTCATGAAAGGAGGCAAGTACATCGGAAAGAAATGAGGTTTTGGCTATTTTCTCTTCCATCTGACTCCCTGCGGAGTGTCGTCGAGTATGATTCCTGCCTTCTCCAGTTCTTTTCGGATGTAGTCCGCTGTCGGAAAGTCTTTGTTCTTTCGTGCTTCTTCCCGTTTCTGGATAAGGGTTTCGATATCCTTTGGCAATGCCTCTTTTTCAAATTCTAAGATTCCGAGCACGTTGTTTATTTGTCTGAGGAATGCGAGTATATCTGTCGTGTTATCTTTGTCAAGTTTTCCTTCTGCGATGAGGATGTTGATGTCTTTGATGAAGGTGAAGATTGCTGCGAGGGCTTGCGGCATGTTGAGGTCATCGTCCATCGCGAGCTCGAAGTCGTCTTTTGCCTGGGTGAGAAATTCCTCGATCTCTATGTTCTCGCCGTGTGCAGACATGACGTTCCAGACAAAGTCCTGCATGCGTGAGATGGCATTCTCGCTTGCCTTGAGCTCTTCGAGAGTGAAGTTGAGCTGTTGCCTGTAGTGCGTGGAGAGAAGCTGGTACCTGATGCTTTTCGGGCTGTACCCTTTCTGGAGGAGGTCGCGCAGGGTGTAGTAGTTGCCCAATGATTTTGACATCTTTTTTTCGTCGACAAGGAGGTGTTCGCAATGTAGCCAGAAGGATACGAATGTCTTTCCTGTGGCAGCTTCCGACTGCGCAATCTCGTCTTCATGATGGGGAAACTTGTTGTCGACGCCTCCTGTGTGTAGGTCGATTGTCTCGAAAAGTGACGGGTCAAATGATCCTTGGGAGAATGCTTGGCTGAGGTGTTTCATGCTCATGGCGCTGCATTCGATATGCCAGCCAGGCCTTCCCCGTCCGAACGGGCTTTCCCAGAAGACCTCTCCGTCATCTTTGTCCCATGCTTTCCAGAGTGCGAAGTCCGACGCGTGCTCTTTTTCATATTCGTCGTGGCGCACGCGTGCCCCTGCTTTGAGTTCTCCGAGGTTGATGTGGGCGAGTTTTCCGTATTCCTTGAATTTCCTGATGTTGAAGTAGATGCAGTTGTCGTCGCTTTTGTATGCGTATCCTTTTTCGAGGAGCACTTCTATTATCTGCACCATCTCTGTGACGTGGTCTGTTGCTGCAGGATATGTTTCTGCAGGTTCTATGTTGAGTGTTCTGATGTCGTCGAAGAATGCTTGCTTGTAGCAGGCAGTGTAGTCGGAGAGGCCTTTGTTTTGCATGCGCGCTCCTTTGATGGTCTTGTCGTCGACATCCGTGAGGTTCATCACTTGTTGTACAGAACATCCCTTGTATTCCAGGTATCTTCTGAGGATGTCTTCGAAGATGTATGCGCGGAAGTTTCCTATGTGCGCGAAGTCGTAGACTGTGGGCCCGCAGGTGTACAGGGTCACGCGTTTTGGGTCTTTTGGCTGGAATTCCTCTTTTTTTCTCGTGAGCGTGTTATACAGGTATAGGTGCATGGTACATGAGAGAATGTCTGTTCTTTTTATGTGTTGTCCTAAAAGAATTTCTTCAGGGTGTTTCCTCGTGCTTCAAGGCTTGCCTTGACTGCCTTTATCAACCGTTCGATATGCTCGGGGTTGTCGATGAAGTTCAGGGAGTCTGTCTTCACGAGAAGCTTTGGCCCGAGGTTGTATGCTGTGAACCAGGAATCATAGAGCTTCTGGAGAGCCGGCAGGTACTGGTCGTCCTCATTGGTGAGATCCTTCTCGTACTCACGGTTCCTTTTCCTTATGCGCGCCCGAAGGATGGGTACTGATGCGTGCAGGCAGATGATGAGGTCTGGAGGCCTGAGTTCTGTGATGAGGAGGCTGCAGAATTTCTTGTACTTGTCGTATTCTTCTTGTGTCCAAAGCTGCATGTAGAGCTGGTTTTTAGCAAAGACTTCCATGTCTTCGTAGATGGTGCGGTCAAGGATTGCGGATTCTTTCATCATGTTGATCTTCTCGTGCATGAGTGCTCTGGTGAGAAGAAAATAGCGCTGTAGGCGGTATGACCATTTGTGCATGTCAGCGTAGAAAAGGGCAAGGTATGGGTTGTCTTCCACTTCTTCTTCGAATTTCCTCAGAGAGAATACTTGGGAGAGGAGGTTTGCGACAGTCGTCTTTCCGCTTCCGATGTTTCCGGCAACGCAGATGAATTGCTTCATTGTATTATCTTTTGGTAGAGCGCTTTTGCTTCCTCAAGGCTTTCGGTCTTGATGAGGACCCGCCCGTCGCTAAATATGGTCATGTTCTTGTATCTGATGCAGTGCGTGAGATCGTCGACCTTGCCGATTTTTTCGAGTTTTTGCTTTATCTTTTTTAGGTCTATTAGTTTTCCACTGATTTGATAGCAGGAGCTTCCGCAGAGTTTCACTGTTTTTTGCTGCTTCTTCTGCGTAAGGGCTGGGAATTCTTTTCTTTTGCAGGTGTTGCAGGTTTCTGCTTGGTTGATCTTTATCTTGTCGAGTTGGTTTTCTGCCAGGTTGAGCCTGAGAAGTTCTGTCTCTTGTTTTTTTCCGAGGAGTTCCTGGATAGCGCCGTGCGCCTGCAGCCCTGCGATGATTGTCGTCAGTTCTGGAAGGACGCCGTCTCTTTCGCAGGAGAGTTCGCTTTCCTTTCCTTCATAGATGCAGCGAAAGCATGGACTTTCCTTGTCGTGTCTGAAGATGATGATTGATCCGATGTCTCGTGCCGCGTTTGCGTGAATCCACGGGATTTTTCTTTTTCTGCAGTAGTCGTTTATGAGGAAGCGGGTTTCGAGGTTGTCTGTGCAGTCGAGTATGAGATCTTTTTTCTTGAGTTCGTCGATATTGGTTGCTGTCAGGTCGATTATTGCTGAGGTGATCTTTATTTCTGAATTTATGGCTTGAAGTCTCTGCATTGCCGAGTCTGCTTTTGCGCGCCCGATGTCTTTTTCAGTGTAGAGGTGCTGGCGGTGCAGGTTTTCGAGTTCGACGATGTCCCTATCGATGAGGTGGATCTTTCCGATCCCTGCGCGTGCGAGGATCTCGGCTAAGACTGATCCTATTGCGCCGAGGCCGACGATTGCGATCCTTGACTTGTAGAGCCTGCGTTGTCCGCTTCCGGTAAAGGTGGAGAGTTGTTCCTGGAGTGCGTACCTGTTCTGTCGTGTCCGTAAAAATGGCATTCTCATTTTTTTATGACGAAGAGCGCGTGGTCTTTTTCGAATGGGTCGAGTTCTTTGTAGTCGACGATCGTGGTGGTTTTTTCGAGTTCGCATCTCACTTCCCGAAAGATCTCTTTTGGTTTTCTCGTGACGTCGATGGATCGTGCCTTGATTGCGAGGAGCCCGAACCCTCCCTTGCTGAGGAATGGGAGGTTTTTCAGGAATATCTGCACCTGGCTGCGTTGTGCGATGTCCTGGTAGAGCATGTGTGCGGCCATGATTCTTGGCGCATACCGTTCGGGATGGTTGCAGTCCTCAAGGAAGGGAATGATGTTGTGCCGTTTCTTTGAGAGAAAGTACAGGTCCCGTACGACTCTTGGGGCGAAGTCTATTGCAAAGATGGTTCCGTCTTTTCCTATGATGTCTGAGATGAATGAGGATGTGTAACCGTGGCTTGCGCCAAGGTAGAGGATGACTTGTCCTTCTTTGATTCCTGTTTGTGAGATGTTGTTTGCGATCGCCGCGGCGAGCTTGCTTCGGAATGGCGAGAATTCCCTGTATTCGATGCTGTTTTCGGTGATTGTCTTTTCGTCGAAGTGGGTGATTCCAGGATAAGCGTTTTTTGTGTAGAGCTCTCGTCCTCGTCGGTATATATTGGGAAATTTTGGCATCTGGTTCATTTCAGTTTCTCTTCAAGATCTTTCTTGAGTTTGTCTCCTATGTATGTTCCCTTGAAAAAGTCTATGCGTGCGGCAAGGGATATCTTGTCAGAGAGTGCCCGTGCAGCTTTTCCTTTTTCTTTTGCTTTCATGACGAGTGGGTGGTTGATGATGTGCCCGTGCTTGGGCGGGGGAATCTTCTTGTTTTTCAGATGGCGAAAGAGTGCTTTTTCTGCGCCGAGCATTTGAACCGTTCCTGCGGTCATGGATGCGAGTTTCTGGAGGGACCCTGCCTCTTTGATGAGTTTCGCGCCGATGGCAGCTCCTGCGAGTGTGGTCACGTTCGGGCAGGATCTGTGCATGAGTTTCTCAAGGTAGGTTTCAAGCTTCTTTTTCTCGTCAAATACTGCCTTGATCGCAGAGAGGAAGCTGGTGAGATCGTCCTCGTCCTTGATGTGTGCGCCGACGCTCTCTTCGATGTGCAGCTCTGCGATGAGGGAGTCTCTGCCTTTGAGAGCGGCTTTGATGAATCCTTCATTGTCGCTTATGTTTTCGCTTGCTTCGGGAAGGAAGAGTGCGTGCCATTCTCGTGCGCGTTTGGTTAAGCTGTTGAGGGATTTTGTGAGGTCGTCTATGAGCGAGATGATCTGTATGATAATGATATCGTCGCCCACGTCTTCTCGTAGCCTGTCTTGGGTTATGCGCAGGTTGATTTCCCTGAGTTGTTGCAAGTGTTCTGGTGTGGTGAGGATTTCGAGGATGCGAAGCTTTTCCTTGTCATTAGGACTTCTTGCGCCTTCTTTCTTGAGCTTTGCCTCTCTGTGCGGCACCTCGCCTGTTGCGAGTTCTTTTGCCATTCTGATGGCTTGGTTGAGGTTATTCTCGTCTTTCTCGATAAGGTTAATGTTCTCGTCGAAGAGAAATGTGCCAAGCGCGTGGGAAAACACGATATTTGTCATAACTGAGAAGAAGGGGGTGTTGTTTTAAAAAGTTTGTTGGAATTGTTTCTTTTATCGCTAGATTACTTCTGGGGTGCTTGTTTTTGGGTATATTTATCATATTTCTTGAAAGCATGATTGATGGATTTATCAAGGTCTACGTTGCAGAGATTTGCAAGGTGGACTAGTTGAAAGAGAGCATCTCCGAATTCATCTGTGTAATTCATGTTGTCTGTTTTCCATTTCTCCCTATATCCTTCTTCAACTGAAGAGTATTCTTCCGATCTCAGAAATTTCTTCTTCGAGACGGGCAAGGACGACGAATCTCGGCCAAATTATGAATCCGCTTTTTTCAAAGTGCATTTTTATCTTCTGCTGGGCTTCGTTTATTTCCATTTCAGATCACCTATAAAGCTCTTTATGTTCTATCTGTATGAGTGCCATCATGACTGCGTATTTGGTGTATTCTTTCCTGTTCATGCGTCCTTTGGTTAAGATACCGTAGAGCCCTTCTGCTGAGCCAAGCTTTGGATTTGTGGTGATTCCTAGCGTATGGCATGCTTGGTTCGTGTCCATGCCTTTTTCTAGGATGAGTTTGATGACGCTACGCGGGTATTCGAGCGCTGGCGAGAAGCCGATGGCATAGTCTTTGCCGTTGTAGAGTGCGCAGACGCAGAGGTCCAGGTATCCTGTTTTTGCCTCTGGCACCTTGATGAGCCCGCTCTCAAGCCCGATTGAATAGTCGCAGTGAGAAAATGCGGCTTTTGCCCTGTTTTTTGCTCCCGTGATTGTTTCTGTGAGTGAGAGCGGTTGGTCGGAGACGCCGCTTTCTGTGGCGATTCCGGTAACTGTCGCGTCTTGCAGCCCCGGATAGTGCTTGAGTGTTTCAGATACTGCAGATATCTTTACTTGGTTTGTTGATCCCACGCAGATGATCATTGGAATGCGATGATGATTGCGCTCATCACGAGAAGCGAAAGAAGATGGTAGGCATTGTTGATGAAGTAGAGCTTGACCGGCTTTCCTTCATAGATGAGCATGCCCATGGAGATTGTCGCGATGAATCCGACCCAGACGAGTGCGCCGACGATAAGCCCTTCTGGAATGGTTGCCGCCTGAGTATAGGCGATGCCGAAGGCGAGGATGTATGCAGTGACAAGGGTTGTGATGAATCCGATGATGTAGCTTCCTGCCCTGCCTTTCATGTTTTTTATGCCGGCAAGCCTCATCCATGTTTTTCCGAAGAGGAGGGGTGAATACCAAAGTGCTCCTATGGCGAAACTGGCTATTGCTGCGATGAGGACTGCAAGAAGGTTGAATTGGATTTGGATCATAGGGATCACCTCGTTGTAGTGATGGATGCATTCGATTTTATAAACATATTGCTGTTTTCGCTGGGTGTCGAGATCAGTTCGAGGTCAAGACGGGATTGTTTATTGTTTCTTCAAGACCCGGTCATCAAATCTGATGTTTTGTATGGTGTGTGTTTCGCCGAACCAGGTTTCTTTTTTGTCGAAAAGTATTCTTTTCTAAAGTATATTACATAGCATTAGTTTATTTTAGTAAAGTATATAAATGGCAACGAATTATTGACATCCAAAATGGACAAAACCACCCTACACCAAGTCATCATTGAGCAAAGAGAAATGTTCAAAGTAAAAAAAGACTATGTCGAAAGAAAGATACCGGAACAGACGATTTCATCTGAAAAGATAATTGTCATCACAGGCATCAGGCGATGCGGGAAATCAACGCTGCTGAAACAGCTCGCAAAAAAATACGAGCATCATGCATACATCAATTTTGAGGATGAACGCCTGCTCAATTTTTCACACGAAGACTTCAAAACTCTGCTGGAGATATTCATTCAAGACGATCCGGACATAAAAACATTATTTTTTGACGAAATACAGAATGTTTTCGGCTGGGAAAAGTTCGTACGCAGGCTCTTCACCGAAGGGTACAAGATATTTGTGACAGGATCAAATGCGAGACTTCTCAGTTCAGAAATTGCCACGAGCCTGACAGGACGAAATATGACTGTGCGATTGTATCCGTTCACCTTTATCGAATTTCTGGCATTCAACAACTTCCCGCAGAAAGACATCTTCACGACAAAGGAACGTGCCGCCCTCGCAACACACCTTTCCGATTACCTCACTTTTGGGGGGATGCCTGAAATCGTCAAGTCCCGCAATCTCGAAGAGCTTTCACAGATCTACCGGGACATACTTGTCAAAGACCTGCTTGTGCGATTCAAGATACGCGACGCTAAAGACTTCCGTGAACTATCCCTCTATCTGCTTTCAAACGTGTCGAGCAGGATAAGCTACAACAATCTCAAGAATATGCTGGAATTCAGTGCAACGTCAAAAGTCAAGAAGTACGTCGATTATCTTATCGAGGCATATTTGTTCTACACAATCCCGAAATTTGATTATTCAATCAAGAAACAGATTGTCAATGACAAGAAAGTTTACGCTGCAGACACAGGGATGATCAATGCCACAGGATTCGCATTTACAAAAAATACGGGGCAAGTCATCGAAAATGCGGTATTTTTGGAGCTTCTCGGGCGGGGGAAAGAGATCTATTATCACCAGAGCGACAGGGAATGCGACTTTCTTATCAGGAAAGGCAGAAACATCGTCTCGGCAGTCCAGGTCACCACAACCCTGGAAGATCCGAAAACCAGGCAAAGGGAAATTGAAGGCCTTCACTCGGCAATGCAAGCGCACAAACTCGATCATGGAACGATCATCATAGCTGATGGTGAGGAAAGAACGATGGAAGGCAACAGAAAAATAAAGGTCATTCCCCTCTGGAAGGTCCTTCTCGGGCATGATGAGCTATGAATACCACACAAATCCCTGATATCACTCAGAGCCGTTTACAACGCAAAAGATTTATAAATCACAAGACTTCAGAACAGGTGAAGACGACAATCCAAATCATGAATCGTGAGGTGCAATGATGGCTTATCAGGGAATCAAGGGAAAGAACGTCCTTTCGTTGGCAAGATCAGAAGAGCAATTAGTTCTCGTCGCATATGTTGATAGTGGTGTATTCGAAAAGAATCTCAGAGAGAACAAAGTGAATGCTATCGCACAAGTACTCGAAAAACACCGAAAAGACGTTGACGGGCTCATGCAGGAGCATCCCGGCCTCTTGCAGGCCATTCGCGACTGGAAAGGAGATCTCGACAAGGAATTACGCCATTCAGGACCAACAGGTGCTGAAGACATCTTGCGCTTCTTCCAGCAGATAGACCAGGTCGAAGGCCAGATTAAGAGCTTGTTTGACATGAGCAAGGGAATGGAGTCCCAGATACAGTCAGACTTGTCGAAGAGGAGCATT